>CALMIW010000107.1 GCA_937864275.1 uncultured Dehalococcoidia bacterium | reverse complement strand
AGCGCCCATGCTGGCAGAGCCATCAGTCTCGATGCGATTGTCGTGGCGCCCGCCTGCTTGCCGGGCGGGCGCTCAAGGAAGGGGGCTGCCACCGCCCCGCGGCCTTCTCGATCGCCCGCCGCGTGAATACCTTCACCATCGCCCGGCGGTATGCCTCCGAGGCGTGGATGTCGCTGTTCACGTCGTCGAGCCCGTCGGCAGCGATGGCCGCAGCGGCGTCGATGTTGGCCTGGGTGAGCTCCTTCCCGACGAGCGCGGCTTCCACCCCGGAGAGCCGTTGCGCGTGGGTCGATGCGCCGGTGAGCCCGATGCGCGCCGACCGGCAGATTCGGCCATCCATCTCGAGGACGGCTGCCACGCCGACAATCGCGTAGTGCGATGCCCGCTGGTGGAGCTTCACGTAGGCGGCAGTCTTCACCGGGGCAAACTGCACGCCCGCGATGATCTCGTCTTCCGCGAGGTCGACCGTGAACATCCCCTGGAAGAAGTCCGGCGCCTTCACGGTTCGCCACCCGCCGGAGCCCTTCACGTGGATCTCCGCGTCGAGGGCGACGATGACCGCGGGGTAGTCCGCCGAGGGATCCGAGTGGGCGAGCGAGCCGCCCATCGTGCCGCGGTTTCGGACCTGGGGGTCGCCGATTTCGCCCGCGCACTCCGCAACGACCGGGCAGAGCCGCCGGATCAGGTCCGATGCCGCGACTTCCGCGTGCGTGGTCCCGGCGCCGATCTGGATCTTCCCGTCCTTCTCGCTGATGCCCTTGAGTTGCTCGATCCGCGAGATGTCGATGAGCAGTCCGGGCTCGCTGAGCCGCAGCTTCATCAGCGGGATGAGGCTGTGCCCCCCGGCGAGGAACTTGCCCTCGCCGTTGGAGCCGTTGAGGAGGGCGATCGCCTCGTCTAGCGATGAGGCGCGCTTGTAATCGAATTCGGTCGGGATCATGCCTGCGCTCCTTCGTTGATGATGCGCCACAGCTTCTCGGGCCGGAGCATCATGTCGATGTGCTTCACGCCGAACCCGCTCAGGGCGTCGACTGCCGCGTTTACGATGCAGGGCGTCGATCCGAGCGTCCCGGCCTCGCCCACGCCCTTGGCCCCGAGGGGATTTACCGGGGTGGGGGTGACCGTCTTGTCCAGTTCGAACCAGGGAAGGTCGATCGCGCGCGGGATCGCGTAGTCCATGAACGAGCCGGTCAGTAGCTGGCCGTCCTCGTCGTAGACCACTTCCTCGATCATCGCCTGGCCGATGCCCTGGGCGAGGCCGCCGTGGATCTGCCCTTCGACGATCAGCGGGTTGATGATCGTGCCGCAGTCGTCCACAGCCAGCATCTTGAGCAGCTTCGGCTCGCCGGTCTCCCGGTCGATCTCCAGCATCGAGATGTGGCAGCCGAACGGGTACGTGTTGTTCGCCGGCTCCCAGAACGCCTGGTCCGAAAGTCCCGGGTCCAGCCCCGCGGGCAGCGGCACCGGCACATAGGCGAACGCCGCGACGTCGGAGAAGCCGATCGAGTTGCCGGGCGAGCCCTTCACGTAGATGCGCCCGCCTTCGAACACCATGTCGCTGGTGTCCATCTCCTCGTTCGGGTTCATCATCGCGGCGGCGAACTTCGCCATCTTGTCCTTGACCTTCTCGCCGGCCTTCATCAGAACCGTGCCGCCGACGGCCTGGGAGCGGCTGCCGAACGTGCCGATGCCCTGCTTCACCACTCCCGTGTCGCCGTGGAGGATGTTCACATCCTCCATTGGGACGCCGAACTGGTCGGCGAGCATTTGCGAGAACGTGGTCTCGTTGCCCTGGCCGTGGGGCGAGGCGCCCGTCGTCGCGGTGATCTTGCCGCTGCGCTCCACCGTCACGCTCGAGTACTCCCAGCCGCCCGTGGGGAGCGAAGCCGACGGGCCGAGGCCGCAGACTTCGACGTAGAACGCGAGGCCGAGGCCGACCAGCCGGCCCTCCGCCCGCGCTCGGTCCCGTTCCGCCTTCAGGCCCTCCCAGTTTGCGTTCTTCAGCGCCAGGTCCAGCGCCTTCTCGTAGTCGCCGGAGTCGTAGACGGCGCCCATTTGCGTGGCGAACGGGAACTGGTCGGACTTGATGAAGTTCTTCCGTTTCACCTCGGCCGGGTCCATGTCCAGGTGGCGGGCGACCATGTCCATCGCCCGTTCGACGAAGTACGTGCCCTCGGGCCGTCCAGCGCCGCGGTAGGCGTCCGTCGGCATCTTGTTGGTGAACACTTCCGTCAGTTCGGCGCGGATGGCCGGGATGTCGTACGTGCCGTTCAGCATGAGCATGGTCAGCGTCGGGATCGCCGCCGTCAGGATCATGTTGTAGGCGCCGATGTCGGCGATGAGCTTGATCTTGAGCCCGGTGACGCGACCGTCGTTCTTCCCGGCGATGTCGACGTAGGCGAGGATGTCGCGGCCGTGGATGGTGGCCATGAAGGCCTCCGAGCGGTCCTCGATCCACTTCAGCGGCCGGCCGATCTTCTTCGAGAGGGCCGCCGCCACATAGTCCTCGCCGTAGATGTTGATCTTGCAGCCGAAGCCGCCGCCGACTTCGGGCGCGATCGCGCGCACCTGGTTGTCGGGCGTCCCGGTCAGTGCGGCGACGAAGGTCTTGAGAATGTGCGGGTTCTGGGTGGAGCTCCAGATGGTCAGGTGATCCTTGCCCGGCTCGTAGTGCGCGACTACGCCGCGCGGTTCCATCGCGTTCGGGGCCAGCCTCTGGTTCAGCATCCGCTGCGAAAGGACGAAGTCGGCCTCCGCGAACGCCTTGTCCACGGCCGTGTTGTCCACCGTCCCGGCCACCGGGTCGAAGCCGGTGCCGCCGGGCACGTACGGGACGGCCAGGTTGTTCGGGAATGCCTCGTGGACCAATCCCGGTTGTCCGGCCATCGCCTTCTCCGGATCGATGATGGCGGGCAGCTGCTCAATGTCCACGACGATCGCGTCGGCGGCATCCCGCGCGAGGTACCGGTCAGAGGCGATCACGACCGCGATCGGCTCGCCCTGGTATCGCACCCTGTCGACGGCGACGGAGTAGTGGTCCGGCGAAGGGAACGGCGTGCCGATGGGCATCGGCGGGAGGAACTCTTTGAGTTCGGCGCCGGTGTTGACAAGTTCGACGCCGGGCATCGCCGCGGCCGCCGAAACGTCGATGCTCTTGATGATGCCGTGGGCGACGTCGCTGCGGCGGAAAGCCATGTGGAGCATGCCCGGCAGCTTGATGTCGTCGACGTAGGTGGCCTTGCCCTGGATAAGGCGCGGGTCTTCGCGGCGCTTCACGCGCGCGCCGATCATCTTCGGAGTAACGACTGCCATCTTGCCTACCCCTTCTTCGCCGCGTACTTGATTGCGTTGACGATGTGCTGGTATCCGGTGCAGCGGCAGAAGTTGCCCGAGATGCCCTCGCGGATCTCCTGCTCGGTGGGGTTCTTGTTCTCATTGAGGAGGTGGATACCCGACATGATCATGCCGGGCGTGCAGTAGCCGCATTGCAGGCCGTGCTCCTCCCAGAATCCTTCCTGTACCGGGTGCAGTTCGCCGCCCGCGCCGATACCCTCGATGGTCGTCACCGAGGAGCCATCGGCCTGGGCCGCGAACACCGTGCATGACTTGACGCTCTTTCCGTCGACAAGGACGGTGCAAGCGCCGCACTGGGTGGTGTCGCAGCCGACGTGCGTGCCGGTAAGCCCGAGATTCTCGCGCAGGAAGTGGACCAGCAGCGTGCGCGGCGCTACCTCCGCTTCCTTGTTCGAACCGTTGACATTGATGCTGACTGAAACCTGATCTGCCACTGTGTCCCTCCTGTATGTGGCGAACTGGGCCTTCCTAAGTGCGGCCCTCTACCTGCTTTTCCATCGCCTTCATGAACTGCCCGATCATGAGCTTGGCGGCGCCGCCGAGAAGGCGGCTGCCCAGCCGGGCGATCGCCCCCTGGGCCTTCACGTCGCCCACGTACTTCACCAGCGTCCCTCCGGCCACATCCGAGAGTGAAAGCGTTGCGTCGCCCTGGACGGTCCCGGGCTTCCCGGATCCCTGGACGACGAGCCGGTACGACTGGTTCTCGACGGGGTCGGCTACACGCACGTTCCCGGAGTAGGTGCCTTTGATCGCCGCGATACCCACCTTGATGGTGAGGTCGTACGAACTCGGGCCTACTTCTTCGAACTTCTCGCAGCCGGGCATGGAGGCCTGGAGCGCCTTGGGGTCCAGCAGCGCTTTCCAGACGGCCTCGCGCGGCGCGTCGAACTTGTGCTCGCCGGTAACTTCCATACGGCCTCCTCGCGGTGAGGGCCGGAGTGTAACGCTCTGGCAGAAAAAACCAACTCCCCGCGGCCCGGATGGCATAGAAATTCGGATTGCGACAATCGCATTTCGTCTCGCCGTCGCGTCCGCCGGTGGGCTATCTCGCTAGGTAAGGATTGCGTATGCTCCGCGGGCGCTCCCTCCGGCGTCGAGTTGCCGTGGGGAGAATAAGGTGGGGTGATTACATGTCGATACGAACCGCTGGTGCGGGGCTGGGGCTGCGTGCCGTCCAGTCGCTGGCACTGATCGCCGTCTTTGTGGCCGTCGCCGCCGCAGGGATCCAGTGGGGCACTGCCGCAGCGCAGCAACTCCCGCAATACGAACTGCGGCACATGAGCGACATGGCGGGCATGCCGCTCGGCGCCCAGGAAGTGAACAGCAACGTCCGCGGTTCGCGGCACACCGTTTGCGTGTTCCAGCAGAACAGCGCGATCGACGCCGACAGCAACGGTGTCTGGGAAGTGGCGCCGGTGGGCGCAGCTATCCCCGGGATCACGCTCTCCAATGTTGTCATCACCAACGGCGGTGGCTACAAGAGCACCTCGGACACGGAGCCGGACTTCACCGATGCCCGGATCTTCACCGGCGACGGCACCGCCACGGGCCAGCCGGAGTCAACGGCCACGGCCGGATTCGGGAACGCCACCTGCATCAGCTGGGTGAGCACCGATGCCGGCGACCAGCAGATTAGCCTCGTGTGGGTCGATGGCGGCGCGCAGCGCAATGCCTCGTGGGACACCGATGGCAACGGCAACGGCCTCCCCATCCAGGTGAACCGCGCCCTCGTCAAGGAATGGAACCGCCTCGAGGACAGCGAACTCTTCGTCAATGGGACCACCCAGGGCACCGCACAGGACGTCTCGAAGACGTACGGCGTGGTCCTGAACCCCGCCTCCGGCGAGTACGAGTTCCCGAACGGCCCGGTCACCATCCGTGACCTGTTCAGGGGCAGCCACACCAATAGCGCCGGCGCCAAGGAAGGCCCGATGAGCCTCGCCGGTGTGAACTGGGAGATTACGAGTTCGGGCTGTGACGCCGACCTTTCCTTCGGGAACGGCGACGAGGGCACGACCTACATCTCCAACACCAACACCGTGACCAACTACCCCGAAGTTGAGGTCGAACCTGGCGACTGCCTCCCCGGTCAGTCGGTCGAGATCGAGTTCCACGGCTGGGAGCCCGGCCCGCTCGGTAGTGGCGAAGGCAACGACGTCTACGAGACCGTGACGATAACCTTCACCCAGAACATCGCCGAGAAGCAGGTCTTCCTGGCGTGGGCTGGCCAGCGCATCATCCTCGAGCACGACTGGCGCCTGCCTGCCGGCGACGGCGGAAGCGAGGGCTCGAGTTGGGACAGCGACGGCCCGAACCCGAACGGCTACTGCCCGTTCGAAAGCCAGCTCGTCGGCGGCATTCAGATCGACGCCGCCAACCGCCAGACCGAGAACGCCGAAGTCCTCATTCCGCTTGGCCAGGGCTTCCTGGTGCAGTACATCAAGGGCACCGGCCCCGGTAACTTCGTCGCCGGCCTCGGCGCGATCATCGATGGCGCCGATAGCGCTCTCGTCTACGTCGGCAACTCCGACAACAGCCAGACGCTCGAAAGCGCCAACGTCGGTGACGACGACATCAACGAC
>CALMIW010000106.1 GCA_937864275.1 uncultured Dehalococcoidia bacterium | reverse complement strand
AATCGCGGTTGTGAATGTGCTGCTGGTCCATGGACCGAACCTGAACCTGCTGGGCGAACGCAAGCCGGAAATCTACGGGCGGACCACGCTCCTCGACATCGAGGCCGACGTCGCCGCGGCGGCGGGCGCCCGGGGCGCAGCAGTGCTCTGCTACCAGAGCAACCACGAAGGCGCACTCATCGATTTCCTGCACGAGAACCGGAAGCTGGCGGCCGGGGTGGTGATCAACGCCGGCGCCTACACGCACACCTCGGTGGCCCTGCGCGATGCCATCGAGGCCATCCAAATCCCGGTCGTCGAGGTCCATATCTCCAACACGCACGCCCGCGAGGGATTTCGCCACAAGTCGCTGATCTCACCGGTCTGCCTGGGGCAGGTGACCGGCCTCGGGCGCGATGGGTACACTCTCGCGACGAACTTGCTGCTGGACCATCTCGGGGCGCAACAGGCTTCGTAGCGCGGAGACAGGGGCGCCGGGGCGCAGCGATTCCGCTTCACCATCCCCGATCGCCGGCCGGTGCGCTGGTTCGGGCGCTCAAGGAGAACGGATTGGCGAAAAAGAAGTTCCCAAACGATCGGCTCGACCGGATCCGGGAGGCGCTGGACGAAGCGAACCTCGATGCGCTGATGATCTCGGCGCCCGGAGAAGAGAACCTCGGCATGGAGTCCCGGTACTACACGAGCGGATTCACCGGATCGGCGGGCGTCGTGCCGGTCACGCGGGAGCGGGCACTGATCGCCGCCGACTTCCGTTACACGGAGCAGGCCGAGCGCGAGTGCGCTCCTCGCGGCTTCGAGGTGTTCCCCGCCCTTGGCGGACGCGGCGAGTGGTTCGCGAAGTTCGCCGGCGAGGCGGGAATCGGCGGAAAGCGGGTTGGGCTGGCAACGCATGACACGACCTACGCAGGGCGGCTCTCCCTGACGGCGCTTTCGCGCCGGATGCCGCCGGCTGACCGGCCGAAGTGGTTGCCGGCGCCGGATATCATCGGGCGACTTCGGAAGGTGAAGGACGCGGAGGAACTCGTCCTCCTCCAGCGGGCAATCGACATCTCAGATGCCGCCTTCGAGCGGCTGGAGCGCGACTTGACGCCGGAGACCAGTGAACAGCGCGCGGCCGAGCTCTTCGCGGCGAACGTGAGGGCCGAGGGCGGCGACGACATCTCGTTCGAAACGATCGTCGCGGGCGGTCCGAACGGCGCCATGCCGCACGCGCACCCGACGCCGGCGGCGGTGGGCGCAAATCGGCCGGTGGTCATCGACATGGGGGCGAAGTTCGGCGGGGACTCCAGCGACCTGACACGCCCGCTTTTCCCCGGGAAGCAGGACGCGGAGTTCCGGGAGGTCTCCCCGATCGTGTACGCAGCCCAGCAGGCGGCGATCGCGGGCGTGGAACCGGGAATGAAGACCAACGCCGCCCACCTGCTGGCGCAGGACGTCATCGACAAGGCAGGCTACGGCGAACGCTTCGGGCACGGGCTGGGGCACGGGGTCGGCCTCGCGGTCCACGAAGACCCCTACCTCGGGAAGAGCGGCGCGGATACCTTGGAAGAGGGAATGGTGTTTACCATTGAGCCAGGCATCTATCTCCCCGGTTGGGGCGGCGTGCGCATCGAGGACGTTGTGACCCTCGAAAACGGCAGGGCGCGGGTGCTCAGCAAAGCAAACAAACTCACCCCCGCAGGAGTGTGACTTCGTGATTTCTACCGCCGAACTGAAGAAGGGCGCGACCATCGAGATGGATGGCAAGCTCTGGTCGATCATGGACTACAGCCACATCAAGACCGGCCGCGGCTCCGCCCAGGTCAAGATCAAGCTCCGCGACGTCCGCAGCGGCTCCATCATCGAGCACACCGTCCAATCCGGTACGAAGTTCAACCGGGCCCGCGTCGAACGCCGCGAGATGCAGTACCTCTACAGCGACGACCAGTTCTATTACTTCATGAACACCGAGACGTTCGAGCAGATCCCGGTCGGCGCGGAGAAGGTGGGCGACGCCAACAAGTACCTCAAAGAGAACGACACCTGCGAAGTCGTCCTCTACGGCGAGGAAGTCATCGGCGTCGAAATGCCGATTTCGGTCGAACTCACCATCACTCGCACCGACCCGGGCTTCAAGGGCGACACCGCCACTGGCGGCACGAAACCCGCCACACTCGAAACCGGCCTGGTGATCCAGGTCCCGCTGTTCATCGAAGAGGGCACGAAGGTCCGCGTGAACACGGATTCTGGCAGCTACATCGAGCGGGTGCAGTAGACACTCGTCAACAGTCGAGCGGGTCTCACTGGGACATATTCGGGCGGTTGCTGTCGCGCAGGGCCTCACCCTGGATGGTGGCGCGGTCCCGATCCGTGGGAGTTCCGGCCATGAACTGGTTGTGGTCGCGGGGGCGGTCCATCTTGTAGGCGCCAACCTGCTCGGAGTCGATGCTCAGCTGGATGCGCCCGTTGGAGAGCGTGGCGGCAAGCTCGGTTTGGAGCCAGTAGTCGTAGTTGTGGGGCACGTCGAGGAGGAAGGCGCTGGCCTCGACTCGCTTGACGGTCCCGAGTTCTTTCCCGTCGCTCGTTATGACATGTGCGCCAACGGTAATCTCAACAGTCACTTCCGAACTCCTCCGGGGAATCTGGGCATTGTGCTGCTGACGACCGAATCTGCCAATCCTGCGAGTGTGGCGACGGAGCATTCGCCTAACTCGCCCTGCGCTCTCGCCTGGTCTGCGGTTACTCTGTCTCACCGATGACCACTCCATCCGCGCTTTCGGTCTCAGCCGTTGTCTCGTTCCTCCGCGAGGTGCTCGAATCGAACGAGTTCTTCAGCGACCTCTGGATCCAGGGCGAAGTCTCGAACTACTCGCGCTCCCAGGTGGGGCACCGCTACTTCTCATTGAAAGACTCGAGCGCGGCCCTGCGCACCATCCTGTTCCGGGACAACATGCCGGGCTTCCAGTTGCGCGACGGGGAGCGCGTTATCGCCCACGGGCGGATTACGGTGTACCCGCAGCGAGGCGAGTTGCAGTTCGTCGCCGACTTCGTGCGGCCGGAAGGCGTCGGCATCCTTGCCGCGAGATTCGAAGAACTGCGGCTCCGGCTGGAAGCGGGGGGCCTGTTCGACCCGGCACGCAAACGCCCGCTGCCGCCGTTTCCCCGGCACATCGGCCTCGTCACCTCGCCGACGGGGGCAGCGCTGCAGGACATCCGGAATGTGCTTGCGCGGCGCTGGCCGCTGGCGACGGTGCTGCTTTCGCCGGCGCTGGTGCAGGGCGACCAGGCAGCGGGACAGGTGACGGCCGCACTGCGCCGGCTGGCGAAAGAGCCGGCACTCGGCCTTGCGCTCGTGGCGCCGGGCGGAGGCAGCGCCGAGGACCTCTCGGCCTTCAACGACGAGCGGGTCGCGCGGGCTATCTACGGCTTTCCCGTGCCTGTCGTCTCCGGCGTCGGTCACGAGACGGATGTGACGATTGCGGACCTGGTCGCGGATATGCGCGCACCAACGCCGAGCGCAGCGGCGGAACGTTCGGCCCCGGACATCGGCCAGCTCGAGCGCGCGCTTCGCATGATGGACCGCCAGATGGCCTCGGCCGTCCGGAACACCGTTTCCGAACAGGCGGGGAAGGTGGAGACGCAGCTCCGGCGAATCCAGTATTCGGCTCCGGACCCGGCGTCCCTGGCCGCGGAGGTGCGTTCACTGCTGCGCGAGATGCAGGCGGGCCTTGAGCGGCGCACGTCCACCGATCGCGCCCGTTTCGAGAACGTGGCGGCACGCATCGAATCGTTGAACCCTATGGCGACGCTTGCCCGCGGCTTCGCGATCGTCCAGAAAGAAGGCGCCACGAAGAAGCCAGTGGTGAACAGCACGCGCAAGGTGAAGCCGGGCGACCGGCTTTCCGTATCCGTCGCCGATGGGGCATTCTGGGCCGAGGTGAGCTGACCACATGCCTGAACCAACGTTCGAAATTCTCTATGCGGCGCTCGAAGAGAAGGCCCGCAAGCTGGAGCAGGGGAACCTGCCGCTCGAAGAGTCGCTCAAGCTCTACGAGGAGGGCGCCAAACTGGTGGATCAGCTCCGCGCCATCCTCGAGAAGGCAGAGCTCCAGGTGAGGACGCTCCAGGGGCGCATGGACGAGGACGAACTCCAACTGCGCGAAGTGGAAGCCGGCTACGAGGCTGACGAATGACAGTTGCTTCGGACGTTGGAACGCTGGTGGACAGCCGCGGCTTGCAGGCCGGTGAGCCGGTGAGGCGGCGGGATGACTGAATCCACTATCCAGGATCGGCCAGGGCCAGGCAGGTTGCGCATCGCGTGGCTGACGACGGGCCGCGGGCCGGGCTCCTACGGGGCGCTCGACTACACCCTCAGGGCAATCGACGCGGGCCTGCCAGTGGAAATCGCCGTCGTGTTCGTCAACCGCGACCGCGGCGAGGCGGAGGCGACGGACCGGCTCATCGCGATGGTCAAAGAGCGGGGTATCCCGGTTGAAGCGCGCTCCTCGGTGCGGTACCGCAAGTCGGTGGGGGGCAAGGTCGGCAAACCGGGCGAACCGCTGCAGCCCTGGCGATCCGACTACGACCGGGAAGTTGCCGCGACCCTGAAGAAGTACGACTTCTCGCTGGGCGTGATGTTCGGCTACATGCTCATCGCGACCGAGCCGCTGTTCGGGCGGTTCACGTTCATGAACGACCACCCCGCACTGCCGGACGGGCCAATCGGCACGTACCAGGAAGTCATCGCCGAACTGATGCGCACGCAAGCGCTGGACTCGGGATGCATGATGAACCTGGTGACCGGCGATGTGGACCGTGGCCCGGCGATCAGCTTCTGCCGGTTCGCCATCCAGGATGAGGCGAACGAGGCCGCCTGGGGGGCACTCTCGGGGAGCGACATCGACGCGGCAACGCTCGACGAGATCACGGCCATGCCTCTGTACCTGGACATCCGCGCACGCGGTGTGGCGCGAGAGCGCCCATTCCTGGTGGAGACGCTGCGGGCCGTGGCGGAAGGCAAGCTTGCGATCCCGCCGCCTGAACCCGTGGACCTCACCGAAGCGGTGGAACGAGCGGTCCACTCGACACGGCCGGTATAATCGCGCGCATGGCCCAAACACTCCCGACCTGCCCGGACTGCCAGGCTGAGTACCAGCCGGATGACAACTACTGCCGCCAGTGCGGGATGTTCCTCTCCGCGATTCGCGATACGGCGATCGTGGCGGCTCCCGCGACGGCACTGCCGGTTCGGCCCGAACGGCAACGCGCTGCACTTCCAGCGCCGGTGAAGAAGGCCGCCACGGCCATGGCCGTTGGCACGGCCCTCCAGATCGGCGTGAGCCTCACCGGGAAGTACCTCGCTCGCCAGGCAGGCAAGCAAGCGTTGAACGCGGTTGCGGGAAAGCCCAAGGCGGCGAAGCGGGCACCCCGGCCGGCGGCGAAGGAGGTCACGGTGCCTCAGCCTGCCGCGGCGGTGGACCCTTACCCGTACGCCGGGGCAGTCAGTGAGACCGTCGTCATCCGGCGGGTTTGGATTCGGCGCGGGTCGTAACGTCCGGCACAGCAAGAAACGAGAGGGCCGTCCATCGCAATGATGGGCGGCCCTCCGGTGTTTCGGGAGTATCCCGTCTGTGCGATCAGGGGGCGGCGCGGTACTGGTAGTCGGTGAACTGCCAGCCGCTGGGGAGCAGCGTCCAGAGACGCACCCAAAGCACCTGGCCGCCTCGCGGGAGGTTGGAGAGGGTCACCGTGGTGCTCGTGCCCATCGATGCGCCGAGCAGGTTGTTCGCACCCTGAGAGGTGCCTAGGTAGAAGAAATACTGTTGAGCGCCGCTGCCGGCGGTCCAGTTAAACGTGACGGTCGTGCCGCCGAACTGCGAGCCCGGCGCGGGGCTGGTGATTGCCGCCTTCTGGGCGGCGGCGCCGCCGCCCGTATTCGCCGCGATGTAGGTGAAG
>CALMIW010000105.1 GCA_937864275.1 uncultured Dehalococcoidia bacterium | reverse complement strand
TCCCTTGGGAGATCCCCGCTTTTCTCCCCTCTCCCTTGGGAGAGCAACCGTGTTGAGGGTCAGGCCGGTTGAAGGGCCGCTGGCGGGTGCCAGCGGGTCTGGGTCTTGGCCATGGCGTTCAGGATCGTGAGGATTTTTCGCATGCAAGCGACGATGGCGACCTTGCGTGGCTTGCCGGAGGCAGTGAGATGCTCATAGAACGCTCGGATCAGGGGGTTCGTCCGGATCGCGGAGACAGCCGCCATGTAGAGGGCGGTGCGCACCCAGGCGCGACCACCCCAGATATGGCGCTGGCCGCGGAAGGGAGCTATAACCGAATCTGGTGTACGGCAATGAGTTGAGGAAGGCGGCGTGACCTGCTGGAATGCGATTGTCGAGATCGTGTTTCAGCCACCCACTTAAGGGAGTCACGCCACCCATGAAGAAGGATACGGTAGTTGAGTTTCGCAGGCCACAGCAGGAGCAGGATCTCTTGAGCACGATGCTTCGCGAAGGCGCCCGGCACCTCATTGCGCAGGCGGTGCGGGCGGAGTTCGAGGACTTCCTGGCGGGCTACTCCGGGCAGCGCGCCGTGGACGGCCGTCGGGCGGTTGTTCGCAACGGCTTTCAGCCCGAGCGCGAGATCCTCACCGGGCTGGGGCCGGTGGCGGTGCAGGTGCCGAAGGCGCGCTCGCGGGGCGAGGAGCCGGCGGTGTTCCGCTCGTCGCTGGTGCCTCCGTACGTGCGCAGCGCGAGGAGCGTGGAGGCGGCGCTGCCGTGGCTTTACCTGCACGGCGTTTCCACGGGCAACATGCATGAGGCGCTGGCGGCGCTTCTGGGCCCCGAGGCGGCGGGGCTTTCGGCCTCGGCGGTCGCGCGGCTCAAGGGTTGCTGGATGGAGGAGTACCGGCAGTGGTGCCGCTCGAAACTCGATCGCGACCGCTGGGTGTACGTGTGGGTCGATGGGATCTATTCTGGGCTCAGGGCCGAAGACGAGCGGCTGTGCGCATTGGTGGTCATCGGCGTGAACGAGCGGGGCGAGAAGAAGTTCCTCGCGATCGAGGATGGGGTGCGCGAATCCAAACAGAGCTGGCGAGAGGTGCTCCTCGGGCTCAAGGGCCGCGGCCTGACGATCCCCCCGAAGCTCGCGGTGGGCGATGGTGCGCTTGGATTCTGGGCGGCCGTCAGGGAAGTCTTTCCCGAAACCCGGCAGCAGCGGTGCTGGGTGCACAAGACGGCGAACGTGCTCAACTACCTTCCGAAATCCCTGCAGCCCAAGGCCAAGGCGGCGCTGCACGAGATCTGGATGGCCGAGACCAAGTCGCAGGCCATCGTCGCCTTCGAGCAGTTCGTCGCCGCCTTCGGGGCGAAATATCCCAAGGCAGTCGAATGCCTGGTGAAGGACCGCGAGGTGCTCCTCGCCTTCTACGACTTTCCGGCCGAGCACTGGATCCACATCCGCACGACCAACCCCATCGAATCGACGTTCGCCACCATCCGACAGCGCACCGAGCGCACCAAGGGCTGCCTCACCCGCGACGGGATGCTCTCGATGATCTACAAGCTCGGCATGAGCGCCGAGAAGAACTGGTACCGCCTACGCGGCTTCGAATGGCTCGCGAAGGTGATCAGGGGAGTGAGGTTCCGCGACGGACTTGAAGTGCAGCAACGTGTACGGAAGACCGGCAATCAAGCGCCTCGCAGGGCCGCCGCCTGATCAGCTCGCGTACACCAGATTTGACGATAGCTCGATACCCATCAAGGCGTCGCATTCAGACGCATCGGGGAAAGTGAGTGCGATGCATGGCGTCAGGGAGAAACTCGTTCAATAGGCGCAAGAACTGAGCGAGAAACTGTGGAGCCGATGACTTCACGGGAAAGGCCGTACTGTTGACTGATTGAAGGACGAAGATGTCTTCATTCGACACGACCAGCATC
Source organism: uncultured Dehalococcoidia bacterium (assembly GCA_937864275.1). Taxonomy (GTDB): domain Bacteria; phylum Chloroflexota; class Dehalococcoidia; order Tepidiformales; family Tepidiformaceae; genus Amarobacter. The sequence goes on along the minus strand of CALMIW010000105.1, from coordinate 736 downwards.
GCGCCTTGGTCCGATTGAGAGCTGGTGGAATCATTCACTGAGGAACACAAGATGGCAAAACAGCGTGCGTTCATTAGCTTCGACTACGATCACGACGAAGGCGCAAAGATTATGCTTGCCGGTCAGGCAAAGCACCCCGACAGTCCATTCGACTTCACAGACGCATCCGTCAAAGAGCATTTGATTGGCGATTGGAAGGAGAAGGTTCGTCGCCGGATGGCAAATGTCGACATTGTTATTGTGCTCTGCGGCGAGTGGACACACACGGCCAGGGGAGTAGCGGAGGAGCTGACGATCGCGCGAGAACGAGGTAATCCCTGCTGCCTGCAATCCGCGCACCCACAGCGAGGAACAGGTCGCGAAGATCGCAGCCAGCATTGTCGAGTACGGCTGGACTTCGCCCGTCCTGGTCGATGGCGTGAACGGCATCATCGCAGGCCACGGGCGCCTCGCTGCCGCGCGAAAGCTGGGCCTTGCCGAAGTGCCGGTGATTGAACTCGCGCACTTGTCGCCCTCACAGAAGCGCGCGTACATCATCGCGGACAACCGCCTGGCCCTCGACGCCGGCTGGAACGACGAACTGCTGGCGCTTGAGTTAGCAGAGTTGACCGAAGCCGGGTACGACCTCGCGCTGACGGGGTTCGGGGCGTCCGAGATCGAGGCCCTGCTGGCGGACGATGCTGACCGAGGCGGCGACCCAGAGAACGACGCCGACGGACCGGACGCGGCCGATGAC
>CALMIW010000104.1 GCA_937864275.1 uncultured Dehalococcoidia bacterium | reverse complement strand
GTCGCCTTCGATGGTGACTTCCAGGTGGTCGATCTTTTCGAAGGGGACGAGTTCCTTGGTGCCGATGCCCATACCGAGATAACCCTGCTGCCAGGTGGCCGAACCTTTCCGCGCATCGATCACCACATCGGCGCCCACCACGGAACTGATCAGGCTCATGGCCGAGAACGGGACGAGGATCATGCAGACGAGGAGGAGCACGACGAGCAGCCAGAACGGCAGGCCGAAGCCGCGTGTCGCGAGGTACCAACCGATGAACCCTGCCAGGGCGAGCCCGATGAGGGGCAGGATGACCGTGCCGCGGGCGCTCTTGATCTCGATTTTCTGGGGGCCGATGACCGCCATCGCGCGGTGGAGGAGCACCTCGGTACGGCCGTCGCGACGGTGAATGGCGATGTGCTCGGGGATCTCGTAGTCCACTCGTTTCAGCGTAGCGAAGCCCGTGGGCACGAGACAGCGCGGCGCGGGACGAAGCACGCACGCCGGCGCGTGGATATGACGGCGATCATTGACGTAAACGGAATTTGTTCCAGAAAGATACTTCGCTTTCGCCTATCGATCGGATATATTCGCCCTATCGTGCCCGTGCCCCGGGCCGTTGGAGTGTGTCATGGCTTCTTCTCCCACGTTTGTGGAGGCCCCGGGCCTCAATTTCGACTGGCTGAATCTCGATACCGAACAGGGCATGCGCATCCAGGCGGGCCGCCGCGGCCTCACCCTGGAAGACGTCAACCAGATGACCTATGGCGTCGAAGGCAAGGCCGAGGCCGGGATTGCGGTCTTCGGCCCGCGCGGCGCCGCGCCGGACATCCGCTCGCCGCGCCACGCGCGCCAGTACAAGTCCAAGGCCGACGTCTGGTCCGATAGCGCGATGCTCCTCTACGAAGAGGCGCAGCAGCGCCAGTGGAGCAGCGCCCGCGACATCCCGTGGGACACCCTGAAGCCACTGCCGGACGACATCGAATGGGCGATGTGCACCCTCTGCACCTTCCTCACCCAGGTCGAGTTCATTGCCGGCGACCTTCCCGGCCGCTTCATGGAGCAGGTCCACCCGGATCACTTCGAATCGCAGCTCTTCCTCGGGACGCAGATCATGGACGAGAGCCGCCACCTCGACGTGTTCCGCAAGCGCGCCCTCTCCAACGGCGGCGGCATGGTGGATGCGGGCTTCGGCGCGATCAACCTCCTCAGCGTGGATGACTTCACCGAGATGACGGCGCTCCTCCACCTCGTGGGCGAAGGATTCGTGCAGACGCTCTTCCGCATGGGCGAGCTCATCTCCCAGAACGACGCGGAGAAGAAGATCTTCCGGCTCGCTGCGCAGGACGAGAGCCGCCACCTCGCCTTCGGCGTCACGCACCTGAAGTACGTGATGGACACCGAGCCGTGGCGCAAGGAAGAACTGCACCACTACCTGGATATCCAGGAAGGCGCGCTCGGACAGAGCCAGCAGGCGAGCCTGACGACGAACCCGACGACCGGCGAAGCGCTCGCCATCCTCGCCGGTGGCGGCGTCGAGCACATGGACGAAGGCTTCATGAAGCTGATGATCATGCGCAAGCGCCAGATCAACGAGTACATGCACCGCCTCGAGGTTATTGGCCTTGGCGACCGCCGAGAACGAATGGCGGCCGGCATGCGCGAATTCCTCGACCCGGTTAAGTAGACCGCTGCCGCGATCGACCCCTGACTGCCGCCCCTTCACCGGGGCGGTAGTTGCATTCGCCCCGAGGAGATTCGACTTTGGAATTGAAGGCAAGCACCAAGGAACGCGGCCAGATGCTGGGCTGGTCGAACGAGTTGATCGGCAAGCTTGAAGCTTCGGCGCTCCACGATGCGACCGTCGCCAACCTCGCCTACATGCGGCTGCCGGCTGAACGCGTCGACGTTTTCGTGGACAAGGTGAACGCGAACCCCGACCAGATGAGCCGGATCACGTTCAACTTCATCCGCACGCGCTCGGAGCGCGGGGTGAAGGCGGAGGTCGGTCCCGAGGGCCTCACCCTCGATCGCATCAACATCGGCAGCTACGGCCAGGTGCCGGACACGTGGCCGTATGAGAACGACGCCCCTCGCGGCTCGCACCCGGCGCCCGAGAACTACGCGCCCGGCAGCTACACCATCTTCGACAAGTCGGAAGTGTGGGCCGAAGGCGTGGACGTCCTCTATGAAGACGCCATCCGCGACCGCTGGATCCCGGCGACCGACCTCGACTGGGCGAACGGGCTGAAGGAGCTCCCGGAGGAGCTAGAGCGGGCGATGTGCCAGCTCTGCACCACCTACAGCTCGCACGGCCTCGTCGAACAGAAGATCATCTCGAAGTGGTTCGAGCCGATCAGCTATGGCTTCCACGACGTGAAGCTCTTCCTGGGCACGCAGGTGTACGACGCGGGCCACAAAGTCGAAGCACTCCGCAAGCGCGCGCTGGCAAACGGCGGCGGCCTCGGCCAGGCGCCGCTGGGCACGCTCTACCGGGGCTTCTACGGCAGCCTGAAGCTGACCGAGATGCTGACCTGCCTGGACATCGTCTACAAGTCGTACGAACTGAGCCTCTTCGAAGCGAACCGCGATTATGCGAAGACGGACCTCGACGCGAAGCTCTTCGACCTCATGGCGAAGGACTCCAGGCGCCACCTGGAATACGGCAAGCGCCACCTCACCTGGTACATGCAGCACCACCCGCGGGGACGCGAAAACGTGCAGTTCTGGCTCGGACGGGGCGAAGCGTCGCTCTCGAACGAGATCCGCCACAGCCATGCCGAACGGGAAGCACTCGTGGTGCTGTTCGCCGACGGGCTGGAGAAGGTCTCGAAGGGTGTCGAGAAGCTCGGCCAACTGCGGCAGAAGCAGAACGTCGACTACATCTCGCTGATGGATGAGCTCGGCATCGACCGGCTGCCGCAGTTCAACCCGGGCCTCGCGAAGATGGCAGAAGACCCGCTCGCGGTCTGAGCCTCTCCCGGCACGCGCAAACAAGAAGGCCCGCAGCAATGCGGGCCTTCTTCGTTTCGCGGATGCGCTGTGTCTTACTGGGCAGGCGCCCTACGCGCCGGGCTTCGCGATCATCAGCCAGAGGAACACGAGAAACGAAATGTCGAGGAGCACGCCGGCGGCGGTGGTCATGGGGTTGGTCAGGTGCTGTACCAGGTCCACGCTGACCGGCCCGTCGCCCAGGGCGGCGGCCATGTCGCGCGCCTTCTTGTTGCGCGGCAGCAAGAACCCGTGGTCGATGACGAGGACGACCACGAAGAGCGCGTAGGCAGCGGAAATCCACGCGTCGCCGAAAGAGAAGCCCGCTTCATCGACGAGCAGGGAGCCGAAGACGATGGCGAGGATCGCCCCGGCCGAGGTACCGAACAGTTCGGAATAGCGGATCATCGTGCAGAGGGTGACGACCGTGCGGGCGCTGTTCACCCGGCCGACGGCGATACCGGCGCCCGTGCTGAGACCGGCGGCGCCGAGGAGCAGGAACACCCCGAGCAAGTGCCCATACAGGTAGAACTCTTCCGTGCTCATGCGCGACTCTCCTCCGTTCACTGCGTGGGCCGAAGCCTGCGGTCGCGCGGAGTATACGTCGCGGCGGACGGCTGTAGGCGGTCCGCATCGGAAACCGCGAGGAGGCTACGGGACGGCTTCGACCACCTGGGGCGCTCCGCCGCCGGGCTCGTGAGCGCGGAAGGCCGCCGCATGGCGCGAAATCCGGGTCGCCGTGAGCATCGTCATCACTCCCGCGGCGCCGGCGAGAACGAAGACCCCGGCAAGAGCGCCCGCCGCCCAACCGCCGGCCTCGCCTGCCGCGACGATGCCACCGGCAACGCCTATACCGGCCGCACCGGCCAACGTCTCGGTGAGCTTCATCGCTGATGAGGTCTCGCCTTCGCGGCCCGCCTGCGTGCCGGCCATCATCTCGAGGGAGAACGTCGGGTAGGCGATGCCGATCCCGAGGCCCGCCACCGCCCAGGTGACGGCGACAAACGCGCCGGGCACACCGTCGATGAGCGCGAGCGAGGTGGCGGCGAGGCCGACCATCACGAGCGCCCCGCCCACCGCCGCGCGCGCCGCCCGCGAGACCCGGTGGTCGAGCCGCTCCTGGAGCCACGACCCGGCAGTCCAGCTGAGCGTCGCGCTGGTGAGGGCCATGCCAGCGACGAACGTCGAGTAGCCGCGATGGGTGGTGAGGAGGTAGGGAATGAACGCGTCGGC
>CALMIW010000103.1 GCA_937864275.1 uncultured Dehalococcoidia bacterium | reverse complement strand
TGGGCCGGCGGGAAGACGCGCTCGATCAGCGGCGCGCGGATGAAGACGGCGTGGAACGGAGCGCCCCGGAGGCCCTCGATATCGAGCTCGGCTTCGAAGCTATCGACCTGGCGGCCGAAGGCGTTGCGGCGGACCTGGATGTTCATCGTCTCGATGCCGGGCCGATCGAGGTTATCGACCTGCCGGGCGAGGAGAATGGCGCCGGCGCAGGTGCCCCAGACCGGGCGCCCGCTGGCACAGAAATCCCGCAGCGGCTGTTGAAAGCCGTTACTGAGGATGAGCCGGGCGATGGTGGTGCTTTCGCCGCCGGGGATGATGAGCGCGTCGAGCCCTGCGAGCTGTTCGGGCTTGCGGATTTCGCGCACGACGTGGCCCATCCGCTCGAGCATCTCGCGGTGTTCGCGGAAATCTCCCTGGAGGGCTAGCACGCCAACGGTTTGGGACCGGTGGCCGTTCAAGGAAGTCGTCATATCGAACCGGGCCCCGGGCGCAGGGCGAACAAAGTCCCGAAGAACTGCGGAATGAAGCGAACCGTATTGCAACGACCCGGTTGTAACAGTGGCGGGCCACCCTGTGCGATGTACTTCCAGTGTAGCGCATGGCCGGAGGGCTGGAACGGGCCAGTCGTTAACGTTCTGCGAAGCCGGAAGGGGCCAGTTTGCGGCATGTGCTACCATGTAGCACATGCGAAGGATCGGCATCCGCGAACTGCGCCAAAACGCGAGCCAGTACATCAGGCTGGTGAAGGCCGGCGAGACGATCGAGGTGACCGAGCGTGACGTGCCGGTGGCGCGCCTGACGCCGATCTCAGGCGACACCGAGACTCCGTATGAGCGCTTGAGGCGCCTGGGCAAGATCAAACCCGGAACGCAGGACTGGAAGTCCCTTCGGCCGCTCCCGGCCGTCCACGGCGAGCCTCTCCTGAGCGAAGTCCTCACCGAGCTGCGCGAGGAACGGCTGTAGCTTGGTCTGGTACTGCGACAGTTCCGCCCTGCTCAAGCTAGTGGTTGCCGAGCCAGAGACTGCCGCACTCGAGGACGCGATCTCGACATGGCACCTGGTTACGAGCGAGTTATCGGTGGCGGAACTGGCCCGAGCTGCCCGGCGCCGCGGCGTCCCGGGACTCGAGGCCGCAAGGCAAGCTCTGGTGCGAACCGACATCATGGCGCTCGACTCCGAGGTCCTCTGGATGGCCGCGGAGATCGAACCCGCGCTCCTGCGAACGCTCGATGCGATCCACCTGGCGTCGGCGCTGCTTCTCGAGGGCGACTGTGAAGGGGTGATTACCTACGACGCGCGGATGGCCGAGGCCGCGCACGCCGCCGGGCTTGCCGTGTTTGCGCCGGGGGCAGACGGCTAGAGCTGCGAGACGACCGGGAGGATGGCGGAGAGCAACGCTCCGAGCTGAAGACCGCGCGTCATCGGGCCGGCGATAGCCGCCTCGCTGTGGACCAGGTAGTGGTTGCGGCGGCCAAGCCGCTCGCGGGAGATGTACCCGGAGCCTTCGAGGTCGGAAACGATGCGCTTGACCGCGCGTTCACTGATTCCGACTCTGACCGCCAGATCCCGGAGGCGGATGTCCGGCTCTTCGGTGACGCACAACAGGACGTTGGCGTGATTCGTGAGGAAGTTCCATTCAGCCATCGTGGGAACGAATCTACCCCTTTCGCGTCGTGACTTCCAGCACTGTGGAAAAGGCTTCCTAACGCTCGACGTGGAATCCGCCGAGGCGCGGGTCGACGGTGAGGGGCTCGGTCTCGATGCGGTCTACCGAGGCTTCGGTCGGGCCGCGTTTGCAGGCAACGACGAACTGCTTCACCAAGGACTTTTCGCCCTGAACGATGACCTCGCAGGCGCCATCCGGGAGTTGCCGGCAACTGCCGGCGAGCGAAAGGGAGTTCGCCACGTTTCGAAGCCAGAGGCGGAAGCCAACGCCCTCGACCTTGCCATGGATCACGATGCGCTGACGCTCGGGGACGTAGATATCCATCTTCGCCATACGGAAGGTATCGACAGGTGGCGATGGGTTATCCAGTGCCTGCACCCGGGGAAGGTCCCCGGGCGCAGGCGGACACGGTTCAGGCGAGAAGTTCCGCCGGGGTGAGGCCGAACTCCTTGAGGACATCGGCCGCGTAGGTGATGTGGCCGGAGTTCACCGAGGGGTCCCCGTGGACGAGGTGGAGGCAGGCTTCCGCCATGTGCTCGACCGGCGTGGCCATGTCCTTGTTCGATTCGTTGACGAGCTTGTGGTGGAGGACGCCGGGGGTGGCGACGAGGCCGGGGGAGATGACGTTCACGCCGATCTTGTCGTTGCTGGCTTCGGCGGCGAGGCCGGTGGTGAAGCGCTCGAGGGCGGCCTTGCACATGCCATAGACGGTGCCGCCGCGGCCCGGGGCATTCAGCTTCGGATGGAGGGCCGCATGGGAGGAGATGTTTAGGATCCAGCCCGACTTCCGCTCGCGCATTTTCGGCAGGACGAGCTGGGCGAGGTGGAACGGCCCGAAGACCTGGACTTCGAACATCAGCTTCATCCGGCGCTCCGGGAAATCGTCGACGGGGATGAAGTAGGTGATGGCCGCGTTGTTGACCAGGATGTCGACCGGGCCGTAGGCGGCTTCGGTGGCTTTGATCAGCTCGACGCGCTCTTCCTCGTTCGAGAGGTCGCACTTGACGGCGAGGGCATCGCCGCCGGCATCGCGGATGCGCTTGACGACGCCGTTGATGCTGCCGGGGAGCATGTGGTCGCCTTCATCGACGGTGCGTGCCGAGACGACGACCTTCGCGCCTTCCTGGGCGTAGCGATAGGCGATGGCCTCGCCGATGCCGCGCGAGGCACCGGTGACGACGGCGACCTTACCGGCGAGCACGCCGTTCTTGTTGACTGTTGCTGACATGAGGGACGTTCTCCTGATTCGGGTGTGCCCGGCAATCTTGCGAGCATGGAAGCTGATTGTCACGGAGGGAGGAATCTTTCCGTTTGGCCGACTATTCCGGCGCGCCGCGCTAAGCTCGCACGTGGCCCCGGGCAGCCGTGAGTCCCGGTCCGCCGATGGAAGACTCCGATGTTGAAGCGCACACTCCTGCTGGCGATGGCCGGCCTCGCCCTTGTCTCGTTCCTCGCCTGCGGAGGTGATGACGACGACGAGGGCGGCGAGCTTTCCGGTTCCGACTTCTCCGGGCCGCCGCGCGACCCGGCCAAGAACGTGCCGGCTGACCAGATCGGCAAGGTGAACGTCATCCCCGCGGGTTCGGACTGGTACGTGGGCGAGAACAACTTCGTCTTCGGTCTGACGAACATCAAAGACGAGCCCCAGGGCGGTGCGACGGCGGTCGCGACGTTCTACGACCTGCGCGACCCGGGCAACCCGAAGCCGGCCTTCACCGTGGAGGCCGTGCAGAGCGCGCCGGGCGTGGGCAAGCAGGTGCAACACACGCACTCGGGCGGTGAAATCCACCTGCACGGAGGGCAGGACGAGGACCGCGTGGGGTATTACGCGCGGGTGAAGTTCACCTACGCGGGGCAATGGGGCATCGCGGTCGAAGCGGAGCTGAAGGACGGGACGAAGGGTGTCGATAGCATCGGCTTCACCGTCTACGCGAAGCCGAACATGGCAGCGCCGGGCGAAGACGCGCCGAAGAGCGACAACCTGACAAAGAACGACGTGAAGGACATCAGCGAGATCGACTCCGGGTCGCCGCCGAACGACATGCACGACGTGAAGATCAAAGACTCGATAGCGGCACGGCGGCCGCTGGTGGTGGTGTTCTCGACGCCGGCGTTCTGCACCTCCCGCTTCTGCGGGCCGGTGAACGAAGAGATCGAAGCACTCAAAGAGCAGTACGACTCGAGCGTCGACTTCGTCCACATCGAGATCTGGCGCGACTTCGACAAGAAGGTGATGAACCCGACGGTGAAGGAGTGGCTCATCTGGCCGGACGGGTCGCTGCGAGAGCCGATTGTCTACGTCGTCGACAAGAAGGGCGTCATCTACGACCGCTGGGAGGGCCCGGTTGCGGCGAACATCATGGAAGCGAGCGTGAAAGCGGTGTCGGACGGGGCAACCAGGTAGCGGTGGCCCACCCGGCAGCCGGCGCCGGTGACTGACGAACGTGAAGGATGACGGGCGCCGGGACCGAGGCCGGAGAGCTAGGTGTAGTTCCCACGAGGGTTGTTGACATGGAGAGGGCCTGCCTGTTGGTTT
>CALMIW010000102.1 GCA_937864275.1 uncultured Dehalococcoidia bacterium | reverse complement strand
TTCGGGTTTCGGGTCCTGGGTGGCGCCGTGGTCACTTTCGACTTCCGCCGTCACGCCTTCGGCAGATTTGCCATGGTTCTTGAAGCGGCGGCGGAGGACTTCGGCCATGGTGGCGAAGTCGTCGGCGCCGACGACGGTTTTGACCTTGAAGCGGCGGTATTGGTTGGTCGCAGGTTTGCCATCGATGAAGACGACCATGCTCGAGACGGGGCTCGTCCCCTGGATGTTGGAGTTGTCGTAGCACTCGATGCGTTGGGGAGTGCCGGGTAGCGAGAGCTCTTCCATGAGTTGTTCGAGGGCCTGCTCCGTCTTGTTCGCATCGGCCATCCACTTCACGCGCATGAGCGAGAGCGCTTCGCTGGCGTTGTCGCCCGCGAGCTCGACAAGGCGCTTCTTTTCGCCGCGCTCGGGGACGCGCACTTCGACGAGCGAGCCGCGCTTTTCGGAGAGCAGTTCTTCGATGGTGTCGCGGTCCTCGGCCTCGGCGGGGAGGGCGACGAGCTTGGGGACGTACTGGGCGCCTTCGTAGTACTGGAGGATGAAGTTCGTCAGGACGGCGCTATCCGATTCGTCGCGCACGCCTTCGACTACGAACGTGTCGCGGCCAATCATCTGGGTGCCGCGCACGAAGAAGACCTGCACGCAGGCCTGGTCGCCCTCGCGGGCCATCCCGAAGATGTCGACGTCTTCCTTGCGGGTAGTGGAGACCATCTGGCGTTCGACGGTGCGCTCGATGCTGCGCAACTGGTCGCGCACCTGGGCGGCACGTTCGTACTCCATGCGCTCGGCGGCGGCTTCCATCTGCTGCCGAAGGCGGCGAAGCACGTCATCGGACTTGCCTTCGAGGAAGAGGATGACGTCTTCGATGACCTCGTCGTACTCCTCCTTGGTGCAGTAGGCCGTGCACGGCGCGATACAGCGCTTGATGTAGTAGTCGAGGCAGGGGCGGGCGTCCTTGCCCGTGATCTCCTTCGTGCACGAACGCCAGGGGAACAGCTTCTTGGTCAGGTCCAGGGTGGCGCGGACGGAGCCGGCGCTGGCGTAGGGGCCGAAGTAGCGCGCGCCGTCCTTTTCGATGCGGCGCGTGATGTAGACGCGCGGCCAGGGGTTCTGGACGTCGACCTTGAGGTAGGGATAGCGCTTGTCGTCTTTCAGGCGGATGTTGAAGAAGGGCTGGTGTCGCTTGATCAGGGTGGCTTCGAGGATCAGCGCTTCGCCCGCGTTGCCGACGACGATGTATTCGAAGTCGTCGATGTGGTCACGGAGGGCGCGGGTCTTCGGCTCCATCATGTGGGGCGAACCGAAGTAGGAGCGGACGCGATCCTTGAGCTTCGCGGCCTTGCCGACGTAGATCACCTCGCCTTTGGCGTTGCGCATGATGTAAACGCCCGGGCGCGCGGGCAGGGCCGCGAGTTGCCTGCGGATCTTCTCGGAGATGGTGGAAGAGGCCACGGATCAAGTGTAGCGAAGGGGGTCGTGAAGGCGCTCGGGGACTGGTGGCAGCGGTGTGTCAGGAGCCCAGCGCTGCCAGCACCGCTTTCAGGTCGCCGCGCAGCATCGCCGGCACATCGAGCTTCAGTCCGGGGAAGGCTGCGCTTTCAATGACACCTCTCGCGTCAGGGGCGACTGCTGCGTAGGCGCCTTCGTTCAGGCGGAACCAGTCCATCCGCTGCTCAAGGATTTGCCAGACGATGTACTCCCGCACGCCGTTGCGGCGGTAGACGTGCATCTTGGCGCCGAGGTCGTAACTGGCTGAGCTCGCGGCGATTTCAACGATAAGTTCGGGCGCTCCGGTAAGGTAACCGTCCTCATCGATGGAACAGCTTCCCCCATGCTCCTTGTCCCGGGCGAGACAAAGGTCGGGCTGAAGTTCGTTGTCGGCATCGAGCCGGACCGTGGCGTCGGTGGCGCGAATAAGCCCAGGGTTTGCCGCGACGAAGACGCCGAGCCACGTGGTCATATCGAAATGCGGTTGTCCGTGATCGGGCGTTCGAACAGGTGAGGCCACGTACACCACTCCTTCAACAAGCTCCGCCTTCTTGATGTCGGGGCGGGCCGAATAACGCCGCTCGAATTCGGCCCTGGTCAGGCGGTCGCCGGACTCCAGTGGGATGCACGTTGGCGACGAGCGTTCCGCGATGCTCACGCTCCTCAGTATAGCGGTGTTGGAACGATGCTCCCCGCGCCCGCCCATTACGGGTAAAGATTGCTCCGAATCGCGTAAGAACATCGGGCTTCCCGTGTCGAACCAGCAGGCCGCCCGGGACGGCGGCACGACAAGGGAGCAGAACAATGAACGCGAAGTCCTTTATCCGCACCGCCCTCCTAGGCTGCGCCGCCGCTTTCACGGTGGCTGCTGCAATCCTCCCGAGTACCGCTTTCGCCGGCACTGGCGACGGCTCCACGCCGAACCAGGGGCCGGTGCGCAACACGTGCCCGTCCTTCGACCGCGAAACCCTCGACGCACCGTACGTCTTCCAGTACGGGCTCAGCGGCAGCACGCTGCAGGGCGACTTCTACGGCGACGGCAACGTCGCGAACGACGGCAGCTACAACGACGCCGGCTACCGGCCGGTGCGCCTCACCGGCTACATGGACAACGGCGATGTCCGCTTCGCCACCAGGTGGGTGAAGACCGGCGGCCCGGCCTGGAGCTCGAAGTTCGGGCTGACCGGGGACCAGTTCCATGCCCGCTTTCTGGACCTGAAAGCCCAGGGCTACCGGATCATCGACGCCAGCGGCTACAACACGCCGAACGGTGTGCGCTATGCCGATATCTGGGAGAAGAACGCTGACGGCACCTCCTGGGCGGTCACCCGCGACGTCTCGGAAGCGGCGCTCCCGGCCAAGGAAGCGGAGATGCAGGCTCAGGGCCTCGTGCCGACACACATCGAAGGCTATACGACGAAGGACGGCAGCACGCGCTTCATCGTCACCTGGACCGAGGGCCGAGGCTGCAAGTTCAAGATGGAAACCGGCCTGACCGGGGCCGGCTACCAGAACTTCTTCAACGCCAATGCGGGCCCGATGCGGCTGATCCACACCGATTCGTACACCGAAGGCACGAAAGCGATCCGCTACGCGACGATCTTCTGGGCGCAGCCCGGCCCCGCTTTCAACGCGACCCACGGCCAGCACTGGTACACGTTCCAGCGCTCGTTCAACAACAATGCCTGCGGCGGGTTCGTCCTCGAAAACTTCTACGCGATGGAAGGCCAGGACGGGTGGAACCGGTTCGGCGGCCTCTGGTCGTTCAACCAGGCAGTCAGCGTGACCGAGTCGTCGTCGCTTTCGAAGAAGGTGAACCACGTGGTGAACTGCACGGCGGGCCGTGGCGGCGCGGCGGTCATCAACCTCTCGAATGGCGAGAGCGCGATGTCACACGCCGACCAGGTGTTCGGCACCGCCAGCGCAGTCAAGGCTCCGATCCTCTACGCGCTGCTCCGCAAGGCCGACGCCGAGGGCATCGACCTCGCCAACACCATGCTGAACGTCGGCGCGCAGTACGGCACGAACAACAGCAACACGCTGACGGCGAACACGGAGTACTCGCTGGAGTTCCTGGCCACGATCATGATCACGCAGAGCCACAACTGGGCGACCAACCGGCTGATCGACTACGTCGGCATGGATGAGGTCAACGACGAGCTCGACGACCTCGGGCTGAAGGTGACGACGCTCGACCGCTACATGAGCGGCACGGGCTCGCCCAGCGCCCACGGGCTCGGCAACTGGTACGGCGACTTCATGGGCGGCTTCGACAACCGGACCACGCCGCGCGAGTTCGCCACCTTCTACAAGCTGGTCTGGGAGAACGACGGCCTCCTGAGCAACGACGCCTACGACACGTTCTTCGACATCACCGACCAGGCGAACACCCTTGCGAACGACCTCCTCCCCGGCGGCTTCGCCAGCTACTGGAACAAGGCCGGCAGCATGACCTACAACGGGAATCCCGGCGACTACGCCCACCGTCCGCAACTCGGCGCCCATCAGCTGACGAGCGAAGGCGGCGTGATGCAGTTCGACAACGGCGAGGTCGCGGTTTACGCAGTCTTCCTCGACGAACGGGACCCGGGCTCGAGCGCCAGCGCGATCGCCTGCATCGGGATGGAAGCGGCGCGGGAATGGAGCGATGCCGACCCGGGAGCGATGAACGCGCTCTGCAAGTAGCGCTGCCAGCTCCGCCGTTTTAAGAGGGCCCCGGAAAACCGGGGCCCTTCCCTTTCCGTCAGAAAAACGGTCGTGAACCGTTGCTGTAAGAACCTGGTGGCCTGCCGGTCTTACTCCCAACACCGAGATGGGAGAACCCACACCAATGAACAAGAACATGCTTCGCCCGGTCTTTGCCGGCGCACTGCTGTCCATCGCCGTTGCCGCCGCTGGCTGCGGGGCGAAGGCGGCCGCCCCAGAGACCGTGACCCCGACCGCCACGCCGGAGTGGAACGTCCAGAAAGAGCTCGATCCGACCGTCGTCCCACCGCAGACGACTCCCGAGGTGGCGCCGCCTACACCGGCCGACGAGCCTGGACCAGCCGATGACCCGGTGCCCGCGGAATCGCCGCGCGTCCTCTGGCTGCGCAGCAGCCATGCCGGCCCGGGCGTCGTCACCATTCGCTTCGAAAGCAACGTGCCGGTGACCGCCAAAGTCATGGCGATGACCAACCAGGTCGGCCCGGCTGCGTTCTACACCGAGGAACTCGACGCGCCGGCGACGGCGCACACCACGAGCGTCCCGGCGAGTGCGTTCGGCCGCTACAAGGTCCGGGTCGAAGACGAGCAGGGCAACGTTGCCTGGGCCGAGTTGCGCTACAAGTCGGACCCGCAGGGCGTGGACTGGGGCACTGGCGCCGCGGCCCCGACCCTGAAGGCCCCGACTGCGAAGCAACTCGACGTCACGTATGCCTTCCCGGCCGGCAGTGCCACCAAGCTCGGCTTCGACGGTACGGTCCATGTGTTCATGACCGACGCGGCCTGCACGACGGCCGACGCCTGCGCCGGCGACCTCGTTGGTTCGCCGCTGGAAGCGCCCGCGACCGGGAACGCGCAGCTGGAGCAGCACAAGGCGATCGCGAGCATCCCGGGCTCGGCGTTCGACTACCAGGTGGTCGTCGGGCAGCCGCTGCTGGAAGACGGCTCGACGATGGTGTTCATGCAGCTGGAGATCTGGGGCGACCAGTTGCCGAAGGTGAACTTCCAGGGGCCCGGCACCATCAAGACGAACTGAGGTGCAAGATCCGGACCACTCGGTCGCGGCGTCAGCCTCGCCGCCCGTCCCAGTAGTCCGGGTCGCGTGAAGCATGTGCGAAGGCGAGATTCGGAGGGCGTCGTCCGAGAATTCGTAGAGGATGGAGTACGAAGTCCCGCTCACATAGAGCGCGCGCCGCGCCGGGTCGATGGGGCGGCCCGATTCCGGGAAGGCGAGGAGTTGACCAATCGCAGCGTCAATCCGGTCGGCAAGCCGCCTCGCCGCCTCTGAAGTCGCTCCCAGGTAGTCAATCGCGTCGTCGAGATCCCGCTCAGCCTCGGGCTCGAATTCAATGTTGCGAGCCATTCACCCTGCGGTACATGCGCTCCCGAACCTCGGACCACGGAATGGCTTGCGAGGCGCCCGACGCGAGTTGCTCGCTTCTCCGCCGGGCCGCGTCCAACCAGGCGGGACTGATGGGAGGATCAGCAAGGCGTTCTGCGAGCTCGCGGAGGAGTTCCTCAAGTTCTGCCGGATCCAGCAGGAGGGCAGCGTCGATCAATTCTTGGACTCGCGACATGCCCCGATCGTAGCACAGCGCTCCATCGGGATTCGTGATCGCCGGAATCCGCAATTGCTAGGGGGTGTAGACAATAGTCATAACGCGGTGCTACCGTTCTTTCGCCTAAGCAATTGAGCGATTCGGCCGAACACACCCCGAGGTCCCGCCCAACCATGGCCATCATCACACCGTTCGACAACTACCTTGACCTGGTCGAGGCGGCTCGAGAACTCGCCATCCACCCACAGAGCCTTCGCCGGCTCATCAAGCAGAAGAAGATCCCGGCGACGCTGTTCGCGGGGAAGTACCTGATCGAGCGCGACAAGCTCGAGATGTTCAAAAGCAACTACGACCCGCGCCCGGGCCGGAAACCCATCCGGCGGCTTCTGTAACTGCCCGAATCTCCGGGGCGAGTTCCCGCGGGGACGCGTGCGCGTCCGAGGTGATTCGCGCGCTCAGGTGGGCAAAGGGATTCGAGGGTGGCAAGGACTGAGCCCGCGACCGGCGCGTGAGGCTATTGCCAGATATCGCCGCGGCTCACGAGGACGACGAGCGTGACCATGACGGCGAGCTCGACGGTGAGCAGGAAGCCGACGACGCCTCCCCAGGCCATCTGGGTGCCGCCGCGCGTGGCGAAGACCGGGATCGTGAAGATGATCGTGCTCGCGAGGAAGATGATCAGGCAGATGACGCCGAGGCTGTTCGCGCTGATGAGAAAAGGCAGATAAGCCAGCATTCCTGCTCCACGGTGCTTCGGGGGCGTTCCCGGTTGTTGTTTCGACTCCGCATCATAGCGAAGGTTCGGAAACAGGAAACCTCCGAGGCCGGATCGTGGTCGGTAGCGTGTTGAAACCGAATCCCGCAGACTACTGCCCGAATCACATTCGGGAGCTATCCACTTGGCATCTGCCGCAGAGGCAAAGTCAGCAATCGAGTCCAATTTCGTCACCTACATGGCCGAGCTCGAGCAGTGCGCGCCGGTCTGGGAGAAGAAGCCCGCCGGGGCGGCCGAAGGCGAGGACGCCTGGTGCGCCCGCCAGGTAGCCGAGCGTCACGCCCATGCGTTCGCCCGAACCGATCAGC
>CALMIW010000101.1 GCA_937864275.1 uncultured Dehalococcoidia bacterium | reverse complement strand
GACTTGAGCAAAGGCCGCATCACTTATCGCGCGCGCTGAGGAACACCTCCTCAGAAGGGTCCATCTGCTTGAAGTTGGGGTAGACGCACCCGGACGAGGCATAGATGAAATTCTCTACGCCGGCGGCGACGCTTGCGGCGAAAACGACGCCATCGAGGACCAGGTTTGAGGCGCAAGCCGACTGGTTGAGGTCGACGTACCCGCGACCGCCGTGATCGGCAGCCAGGTGGAACACGGTGCCAATGCCACGGATGGAGTCGGCGGCAAATGCAGGATCGCGCAGATCGCCCTGGCGAAAGTCGATCTTGCCCGTGTCGAGGTGCACGCGGAGGTTGTCGACCGTACCGCTGCTGAGGTCGTCGGCGACCCGCACGGAAGCCCCTCGCTCGATGAGCGCGTCGACGAGGTGGGAGCCGATGAACGAGGCGCCGCCGGTCACGAGAACTGGCCGGGCTGCCCAGGCGATGCTCACAGCTTGCCAGTCAGCCGGGCGCGCTCCAGGGTCACCTCGTAGAGCCGCGCGGTGGCGGCATCGATCATGACGCCGCCGGCATTGGCAGCGCCGGCGCCGGCAGCCTCGGCCTCGCGAACCTGGTTGATGACGCGCTGAGCTCGCTGAATCTCCGAATCCGTCGGCGAGTAGACGTCGTTCGCGATCGGCACCTGTGATGGGTGGATGGCCCACTTGCCGACGGCACCCAGCGCCGAGGCCCAGGTGGCCTCGCGACGATAGCCGGACTCGTCGCGGAAGTCGGCGAACGGCCCGTCGATGGCGTCGAGGCCGTTGGCGCGGGCTGCGACGATCATGCGGTTGCGGTGGTAACTCCACGGGTCGCCGGGGTACTTGCCTTCGCCCAGGCCGTGCAGGCTGAGGCGCATCCCCTGGCTGGCGGAGAAGTCGCCGAAGCCGAGGATGAGCGCTTCGATGCGGGGGCAGCAGGCGGCAATCTCCTCGACGCGGGCAAGGGCCTCGGTCTCCTCGATGAGCAGTTCGAGGCCGATCCGCCCCTCTTCGAGGCCGAGCTGGCCTTCGAGCTGGGTGAGGAGTGTATCTACGAACCAGACGTCGCGGGGGGACTTCGGCTTCGGGACGATGATGACATCGATGTTCTGTCCCGCCCCGGTCACCACCTCCACCAGGTCCTCGTAGCACCAGTGCGTGTGGGTGCCGTTGATCCGGACCGCGCGCGTCTTCGTGCCCCAATCGAGCGTGTTCAGACCGTCGATGATGAACTTGCGCGCGGGCACCTTCTCGTTCGGCGAGACGGCGTCCTCCAGGTCCAGGAATACCAGGTCGGCGTCGCTGGCGGCAGCGCTGGCGATCATCTTCGGGTTCGACCCGGGGGTGGAGAGCTCGGAGCGGCGAAGGCGGGTTGGGCGAGTCATGGTTTACTCCTGTTCGAGTTCCGCGAACACCTCTTCGTTGTGTTCGCCTAGCTTCGGCGGGCGGCGGTAGATGCCCGACGGTGTCGCGGTGAAGTGGATGGGGCTATTGGGAAGGACCACGGGCCGCGCGCTCCCGGGGTGTTCGACCGCGACGAGCATGTGGCGGGCGTGGAGGTGCGGGTCGGTGAAGAGCGCTTCCGCGTCGTTCACGGGGCCGACGGGTACGGCGCCGCCGAGCACTTCGATGATCTCGTGCGTCGAGCGGGCCTTCGTCCAGCCGGAGACGACTTCTTTGACGAAGCCCGCGTTGGCGACGCGGTCCTTGTTGCTGATGGTGCGCGGGTCATGGATGAGGTCGGGGCGATCAATGTGGGCGCAGAGGAGCGCCCAGTGGTTCTGGGTGGGCGCCGCGATCGCGCAGAAGCCGTCCGCGGTCTGGTACACGTCGAACGGGGTGAGCTGGGGGTGGCTGTTGCCCAGCGGCTTCGTCACCGTCCCTGCGTAGGTGTAGCGATAGACCGCCGCCTCGCAGAGCGCGGTGACAGCGTCGACCATGCCGACATCGAGGAACTGGCCCTCGCCGGTGAGCTTCGCATGGAGGAGCGCGCTGACGATCCCCAGGGCGGCGACCGTGCCGGGGTAGAGGTCGCCGACGCTGGCGCCGACCTTCAAGACCTGCCCGTCCTCGGTGCCGGTCATGCTGACGATGCCGCCCATCGCCTGGGCGACGACGTCGTAGGAGGGCCACTCTGCGTAGGGGCTGGCGCCGGTACGGGGGTCGCCGAAGCCGCGGATGGCCGCGTAGACCAGCCGCGGGTTTCTCAGGCGCAGCGTGTCGTAGCCGAAGCCGAGCTTCTCCATGATGCCGACCCGGAAGTTCTCGACGACGGCATCCGCCCCATCGATGAGCGCGAGTAACTTCTCGTGCGTGCCGGTGTCCTTGAGGTCGACCATCACGCCGCGCTTGTTGCGGTTGATGCTGGCGAAGTAGCCGCCGAAAGCGCGCTCGTTGTCGTCTTCCGGGTAGGGCTCGGAGAAGCGGCTGAAGTCGCCCTCAGGCGGCTCGACCTTGATGACGTCCGCCCCGAGATCGGCGAGGAGCATGGTGCAGAACGGCCCGGCCAGGGCACGGGTGAAATCGATGATGCGGATGCCGGTGAGCGGGCCAGTCGGGCCTGGCGCCATCGGCGCCGCCTTTTCGTGCGCCTTCCGGTAGTCCGGGCGGTCGCTCATCGCTCCGCCCAATGCGAACGGCGCTTGATCAGCACCGTCCGCTCGCCTTCGAACACGACCTTGCCGTCCTGGTTCAGGCCCCGGTGCGCGAAGCGGACGATGCCGGCATCGGGGCGGTCGCTGTCGCGGGTCTCCAGCACCTCGCTGAAAGCGTAGAGGGTATCGCCGTGGTGGACGGAGACGCGGAAGCGGATGCCGGTCATGCCCAATTCGGCCAGTGCCTGCTCACCGGTGTCCTGCATGGCGAGGCCGATGACCATGGCGGCCGTGACGCCGCCGAAGACGATGCGCTGACCCATCGGGCCCTTCGCCATCTGGTCTTCGTTGAAATGGCCCTGGGCGGTGTTCATCACCATGTTCGTGATGAGCACGCCATCCATCTCCGTGACCGTCTTGCCGCGGGCGTGTTCGTAGGAGGTACCAACGGTGAAGTCTTCGAAGTAGTTGTCGTTGCCGGTGAGAGCGGAGATGGGGCCGGGCATGTTCAGTCCTCCGGGAGTGGGCGGCATTCTACCAAGAAGCGTGGCCGAGGACTTCACAGCCAACAGCTTCGGCGGCGGCTCGGAGCTTCGCATCGAGCGTCGCGAGCGGCACGCCTTCTCGCATCGCCAGGTAGACGTATGAAGCATCGTAGGAACTGAGGCCGCTGCCGATGGCGATCCGGGCAACGGCCCCAATCGCCTCCGCCACGGAGATCGGTGCTTCAGCGATCGGCAGGTCGCCCAGGACCTCCACCGCCCGCACCAGGTCAGCGTCATCGATCCTGGCGCGACGGTGGCCGTTCACCATGGCGTTGGCGATCTCAACGGCCCAAATGGCGGGGACGACGGCATCGACCTCTTTCAGAAGGTCCAGGACGCGGTTCGCGTAAACGTCGTCTTCATCGGGAAAGCACCAGGACACGGCCACGGAGGCGTCCACGACGATCGTCATTCAGTATCGCCGGCCCTCTTCGATAAGGTCGCGAACACTGAGGCCTTTCAGTGCCCCACGGTGCTGGCGCCCGAACTCACGCATCGCATCGACCGCGGCCGCGCGGGATTTCGCGGTGGCCGAAAGCGGCGCAAGCACCGCCACCCGCTTGCCATGCCTGGTAATGGTGATCGTCTCACCTCGCTCGACTTCATCGAGCAGACGCGGGAGGTGCGTCTTCGCTTCGTAGACTCCGACCGTCTTCATGTCGCTATTCTGGTCTATTCTGGTCTGACCTGTCCAGACCAGAATAGACTCAGTCCTCCAGGAGGCGGTCCGAGATAATCCGCAGCTGGATTTCGGAGGTGCCTTCGAAGATCTTGGTGAGGCGGGCGTCGCGCCAGTAGCGCTCGATCGGCAGGTCTGTGGTGTAGCCGTAGCCGCCGTGGATCTGCAGTGCTTCGCTGGTGACGCGTTCGGCCATCTCGCTGGCGAACCACTTGGCCATGCCGGCTTCCTTGTCGCACCGGCGGCGGCTGTCGATCTCCTCCGAGACGAAGTAAGTCAGCTGACGGGCGGCTTCGATCTCCGCGGCCATGGTCGCGATCTTGAAGCGGATGGCCTGGAAGTCTGCTATCGGCTTGCCGAACTGCACGCGGTTCTTCGCGTACTGGATCGAGTCTTCCATGGCGCCGCGGGCGAGGCCGACTGCCCGCGCGGCGGTGTGGGCGCGAGCAGCCTCCAGACCGGAGACCGTGGCATGGAAGCCCCGGCCCTCGCCCCGCAGTTGGAGCGCCTTCGTCCCATCGAAGTGCAGTTCCCAGGTCTTCCAGCCGTGGTAGCCGATCTTGTTCACCGGCGTCCCGGTGCAGCCCTCGGGCAGCTGTCCGCGGGGCTTCTCGATGAAGAACGTCGAGGTCCCCCTGTGGCGATGCTTGATGTCCGTAATCGGCTCCGTCCGGGCGAGGACGGTGATGTAGTCGGCGCCGTCGGCGAACGTGCACCACATCTTGGTCCCGTGGAGCGTGAAAACGTTGGGCTCATCCGTCGGTTCCGCCCGGCAGATGATCGAGCCCAGGTCCGAGCCGGCGTCGGGCTCCGAGAGCGCGGCGGCGCCCAGGAAGTCGCCCTTGGCCATGCGCCCGAGGTACATCTTGCGCTGCTCGTCGGTGAAGACTGACGTGCCGAAGAACCCGTTGCCGCGCGCGATGATGCTGGCCACGCTCATCCAGGCGCGGGCGAGCTCCTCGGTGACGAGGACGTATTCGAAGACACCGAGGCCGAGGCCGCCGTACTCCTCGGGGATGCGGATGCCGAAGTAGCCGAGCTCGCCCATCTTGTTGCGGAGATCCATCGGGATATCGCCCTTCACGGGGTCGAGCTTGTTTGCGACGGGCAGGACTTCCTTCATCGAGAACTCGCGGGCGCTCGCCTGGATCATGCGCCGGGCTTCAGTCATATAGGTCACGTGCGGGGCCTCCCCTTGGCTACGAAGTTGGTGCGGTGGAATTCGATGACCTGTTCGCCGCGCTGGTTGTAGCCGCGCGTGTGCCAGGTGACGATGCCAGATTCCGGGCGGCTGTCGGATTCGCGCTTGTCGGTGACGGTGCTGCGGGCGGTGAGCGTGTCGCCGGGGTAGACCGGCGGGCCATAGGCCAGGTCTTCGACGCCGAGGAAAAGGCCGCCGGCCTCGCTCAGGTCCTCCACGGAAAGCCCGAAGACGGTGAGGAAGACAAGCAGCGGGTTGACCTGGATGCCGGGGTGACCGTGCGCCTTCGCGAACTCGGCGTTGAAGTAGTGCGGGTTGTAGCTCAGCGTCAGCGACGAAAAGAGGCTGTTGTCGCCCTCGTTGATCGTCCGGCCCCAGTGGTGAGTGAATTCCTGCCCGACGGTGAACTGCTCGTAATGGTTGCCCTTGCGCCACTTCACCGGGTCGCTCACGCGACACCCGCCGGGGCGCGCGACGCGAGCCGCATCAGTTCTCCCACCGACGGCGCGGCATCGAAGGCGCTGATGGCCCGGACGAGAGCTGCGGCCTGCTCGGCGCCGACCACCGGGCCGGCAAGCGACCGGAACTTGGACTCGAGCCGCTGCCACTGGAGGTCCAGGTCGGCGGCAGGGATGTTCAGGTTCACCTGTTCTTCGAGCGAGCGGCCATCGGCGGTGCGGATGGCGACCCTGGTGCCGCGGCCCCAGTCACCTTCGGCCGGCTGGACGGAGACGCGTTTTCGCAGGTCGACGAGGTGCGGGCTCTGGACGCGCTCATCGGTGAACGCCTGCTCGCCCGTCTCACCATCGGCGAGGGCGAGGGCGGCGGTGAAGCGCAGGCTGAACTTGCCTTCGAGCCCGGTAGACGGCTCCTGGATGTTGCACATCGCCAGGTGGCCCTGCGGCACGGTCAGTTCGATCGCCGCGACGTCGGCCGACGAGAGGCGGTGCTGGGAAGCGAGCCGAAGGACGCCCTCGATGGTCTCGTGGGTTCCGTAGCAGGCGGCGTGGTACTTGAAGAGCGTATCGCGGACGGCGTACCGCTCACCGAACGCGGCCAGGGCGCGCTCGGCGTTGGGCGAGGTGGTCTGCGTCGCGGCGAAGCCCTGCGGCGTCTCGAGCACTTCCGGGTTGCTGGTGAAACCCCGTTCCGCCATCAGGGCGGCGAACAGGCCGTTCGCGGCCGCCTTGCCCGCATGAAGCGGTTTGCACATCGTCCCGAACATGGATTTCAGGCCGGCGGCCTGCGCCCCGGCGATGCCAAGCGTCCGCTGCCACTGATCCTGGTCGAACCCGAGAAGGTGGGCACAAGCGGCCGCCGCACCGAACGTCCCAAGCGTTCCCGTGGAGTGGAACCCGATGCTGTAGTGAGCCGGCATCACGAGCCAGCCGATACGGCACTCCATCTCGAAGCCCGCGACGAAGGCGGCAAGGACATCGCGGCCAGTCCCGCCGCGCGACTCCGCGAGGGCGAGCAGGGCAGGCCAGACAGGGACCGAAGGGTGGCCGCTCATCGCCAGGTTCACGTCGTCGAAGTCGAGCGCGTGGGAGGCGGAACCGTTCACAAGCGCGGCCTGGCGTGCCGTCGCGCGCGCGCCGTCGCCGAGGAGGGTTGCCTGGGGGTTGCCGCCTTCGGCGAGCGCGTCCTCGCGCAGCATCACGGCGAGCGGCTCGTTGGCACCGGCGAGGGTGACCCCCACCCAGTCCAGGAGGCACTGCCTGGCGGCGAAGAGGGCCTCGTCCGGGAGGGGGTCGAAGCGGATCGCGCGGCACTGTTCGGCGAGGAGCGCCGTTACCGGCGGGTTGGGGGGGG
>CALMIW010000100.1 GCA_937864275.1 uncultured Dehalococcoidia bacterium | reverse complement strand
GGCCGGCCCCCCCCAGCGCGGGGGGCGCGGGCGCGGCCTCCCCCCGCCGGGGGCGCGGGGGGGCGCCCACGGGGGGGCCGTTGGAGGCCA
The DNA here is from genome assembly GCA_937864275.1 of uncultured Dehalococcoidia bacterium. Lineage (GTDB taxonomy): Bacteria > Chloroflexota > Dehalococcoidia > Tepidiformales > Tepidiformaceae > Amarobacter. The sequence goes on along the minus strand of CALMIW010000100.1, from coordinate 6,740 downwards.
CCCGCAAGCCCGCCGATCGGCCGATCCTCCACGCGGAGGGCCACGGCGAAGACCGCTACGGTTTCTGCACCGAGTTCCTCATCGAATCCGATGGCCGGGCGATCGACCTGGCGACGGTCCGCGCGCTCGCCGAAGCGGGCGGCAACCGCTCCGTGGTGGTCGTCGGCGACGAAGAACTGGCCCGGATCCACGCACACACGCCGGAGCCGCAGGCGCTCCTCGATGCCGCCGGGCAGTTCGGCAGGCTCGCACGCGTGAAGGTCGAGGACATGGCGGCCCAGAACGTGCGCTTCCGCGAAGGCGGCTCCGGCGCCGGCGTGAAGGTCGCAATGCTGGCGATGAGCCGCGGCGACGGCTTCGACGCGATCTTCGAGAGCCTTGGCGCCGCCGTGAGCGACCTCGGCATCGTGGAGAAGCCGCCCGCCGGCCAGATCGCCGACGCGGCGGACGCCCTTCGCGTCGCAGACGTTGTCGTCCTCGCGAACCACAAGAACGTGCTGCTCGCAGCCGAACAGGCGAAGGAACTCTCCCGCTGCACGCTCCACATCGTCCCGACGAACTCCCTCCCGCAGGGGATCGCTGCCGCGATGGCCTTCGACGGCGACGAGCCCGCAGCGACGAATGCGGCGGCGATGGCAGCGGCCGCCAAGACCGTGAGGACGGTCGAGGTCACCGTCGCCGGCGCCAGCCGCACCTCCGAGGGCGTGTCGGTGAAGCAGGGCGAGGCGATCGCGCTTGTCGACGGCACCCTCGTTGCGGCAGCCCCAACCGTAACGGCCGCCCTCTACGAAGGCTTGCGGCGCGCCGGCCTGGCGCGCGGGGACCTCGTCACGCTCTACGCCGGGGAAGGGTGCGCCGAGGACGACTACATGGACGTCGCCGATCGGATCCGGGACCAGAACGAGGGCGTGGACGTTGAGGCGGTGAGCGGCGGTCAGCCCCTTTACCCATTCATTGCCTCGATCGAGTGAACCTCTGCCCGGGGCACGAAGGTCAGCCGGGAGGCAAACGATGAAACGACACAGCATCCGATTCGGGTTGGCGGTGGCCGCTTGCGCGGCGCTCGCACTGGCGGCCGCGGCCTGCGGCGATGATTCCGACGACGGCGACGACCCCGCCGGCACATCCTCCACAGCGACGCAGGCGAACGCCGGCGGCATCCCATCGAACCTGACCAAAGTCGCCGTCAGCGACAACAAGTTCACGCCGCTCAACCTCCAGGTCCCCGCGGGAGCGAATGTCACCTGGGAATGGACCGGCTCCAACCCGCACCAGGTCAGCGGCACGTACGAAGGTCAAGAGGTCCTCTCTCCGAAACTCACCGGGACGGGAGTGTTTCTCTTCAACTTCCCGAAGGCCGGCGTCTTCGACTACCACTGCACGGTCCATGGCGACGCGATGAAGGGCACGATCACCGTCCGTTAGCACGCTCTACCTCCGGGGGCCTCGCCGGCTCGTGCTGACGGCTCGCTGAGCGGAGGCGACGAGACGCCTAGCTGTAGCGCTCTTCGCGCCACGGGTCTCCGTAGATGTGATACCCGTAGGTCTCCCAGAAGCCGGGCTTGTCGCGCTCCAGGAACTGGATGCCGCCGACCCACTTCGCGCTCTTCCAGAAGTAGAGATGAGGCACGACCAGGCGCAGCGGCCAGCCGTGCTCCTTCGTCAGTTCCTCGCCGTCGTGCTTCGTCGCGAACATCACCTGCTCGCGCATCAGGTCGGCGAGCGGGACGTTCGTGGTGTAGCCGCCATAGGAGTGGAGCATGGCGTACTTCGCTTCGGGCTTGAGTTTGATCTGCTCGAGCAAGGCGGAGAAGGGGATGCCTTCCCAGGTGTTGTCGTACTTGCTCCAGGTGGTCACGCAGTGGATGTCGTTGACCTCGGTCGTTGTGCCGAGCGCGTTGAACTGCTCCCAGGTGAAGCTCTTCTCTTCTTCCACCAGGCCCCACACGTGGAAGCGCCACGAATCGAGGTCGATCCGCGGGATGGAACCGTAATGCAGGACCGGCCAGCCCGTGGTGAGGTGTTGACCGGGAGGAAGGCGCAGCTTGCCATCGGGCCGCATTTCCTTGGTGGCTTGCTGGGACATGGTTCGGAGTCTCCTGAGAACGTCCATCGGTGACGTGTAGTCTCAGCGTAGCGGCTGGCGTTTCACCGGGACAAGGAGCGTTTTCGAACCGCAAGAAGCAAGCCGGGTACACTGGGAGGAATGGAAAGCGCCCCGACCCGGGATGCAACCCGCGCGCGAGCGGTGATTCGGCCGCGCGACGGGTGGTTCATCTTGCTCACGCTCGCCATCATCGGCGCGGACCAGGCGGTCAAGTGGGTCATCCGCGAGACCGTCGAACGCGGCGACGCCCACGCTGTCGTCTGGCCGTTGAAGATCGTCCACGTCACAAACAGCGGGGCCGCCTTCGGGATGTTCCAGGGCGCCGGGCCGCTTCTCGTTATGACGAGCATCCTTGGCATGGCCGCCATCGTCGTCTTTCTCTTCAACCCGTCGTTTGCCCATCCGCTCATGCGGCTTGGGCTGGCGCTCATGCTCGGCGGCGCCGTCGGCAACCTCATCGACCGGGTGAAAGACGGCGAAGTCGTCGACTTCATCAAAGTGCCGAACTTCCCCGCGTTCAACGTCGCGGACTCCGCGATCACCATTGGAGTACTGGTTCTTGTATGGGCGATGCTTCGCGAACCCCAACAATCGCAACCCGGCGACTAACCGCCGCCGCGGCGGGACGGCTCGATGCCGTGCTCGCGGGCGCCTTCGATGACCTCTCCCGCGCCCGGGTCCAGCGCCTGATCGAGGCCGGCCACGCGCGCGTCAACGGAGCGGTGGCGCACAAGGCCCTCGCCATCTTCGAAGGCGCCGACATCGAGCTCGACGTGCGAGACGCCGCACGAGACGGTCCCGACCGGGCTCAAGTTCAGGGTGCTCTACGAAGACGACTACCTCACGGTGATCGACAAGCGCGCCGGCATAGCGGTCCATGGCGCACCGGGGGATACCGGCCCGAGCATTGCGGCCTGGTGGCTGGAACAGCTGGGCGACGCCGCCTCCGCGTTCGACGTGGAACGGCCGGGCATCGTCCACCGGCTGGACAAGGACACCTCCGGCGTGCTCGTCCTGGCGAAGACGCCCCAGGCCCAGGCCGCCCTCAGCGGCGCCTTCGAAGCCCGCACCACGAAGAAGACCTACCTCGCGCTCGTCGACGGCGTGCCGGACCGCCAGAAGGCGGTCATCGACGCGCCCATCGACCGGCATCCCGGCGACCGGATGCGGATGGCCATCGTGAAGCGGGGCCGCGAGGCGCGCACCGCCTACGAGATGCTCCACACGGACACGCGCCGCTCGCTCCTGGAAGTCCGTCCTGAAACAGGGCGCACCCACCAGATCCGCGTCCACCTCGCGGCCATCGGCGTCCCGGTCTGCGACGACGCCGTCTATGGCAAGCGCGACCCCGGTGGGCGCCAGCTGCTCCACGCCTACGAACTTTCGATCCCTCACCCTGCCGGCGGGCGCCTCACCATCACCGCGCCGATTCCACCCGATTTCGACCGTGCGGTTCGCGCCATCGGCGCGGAAACGCTAGCGTTGCACTACGCTCGCGCCGTCGAACCGAAGCTGGAACCGGACGGCGACTCCCCTTCGTGACTGTGCCCTGTGACCGCTGATTCGCGCCCTGTCCGGACCCGCTACGCCCCTTCTCCCACCGGCGACCCGCATGTCGGGAACATTCGCTCCGCGTTGTTCAGCTGGGCCTATGCCCGCGCCAACGGAGGCACGTTCCTCCTCCGCATCGAAGACACGGACCGCAACCGCCTGGTCGAAACCTCGCTCGAAGCGATCATGGAAAGCCTGCGCTGGCTCGGCATCGATTGGGACGAGGGCCCAGAGATCGGCGGGCCGGCCGCCCCCCACTTCCAATCACAGCGCCTGCCCCTCCACCAGAAGGCCGCGGCCCCCCTTATCGGCAAACGCCCCGCCCACCCCCGCCCGCCCCGCCCGGAACGGCTGGACCAGATGCGCGCCGCGCAGGCCGCCGCGAAGCAGCCGCCCGGCTACGACGGCACCTGCCGCCGGCTCCCTCGGGAGGAAGCCGATGCGCGCGCCGGCCGCGAGCCGTTCGTCGTCCGCTTCGCCATGAACAAGGAGGGCCAGACCGTCCTCACCGACATGGTCCGCGGGCAGGTCGTCTTCGAAAACAAGCTCCAGGACGACTTCGTGATGCTGAAGTCGGACGGCTACCCCACCTACCACCTCGGCGTCGTGGTGGACGACACGGAGATGGAGATCACGCACGCGATCCGCGGCGACGAGTGGATTTCGAGCGCACCGAAGCACATCCAGCTGTACGAGGCGCTCGGCTGGGAGCCGCCCGTGTGGGCCCATCTGCCACTCATCCTCGGCCCGGACCACAAGAAGCTCAGCAAACGCTGCGGCGATACCGCGCTGCACGACTTTCGCGCGAACGGCTGCCTGCCGGAAGCGATGATCAACTTCCTCGCCTTCCTGGGCTGGTCGCTCGACGACCACACGAGCATTCTCTCGATCGATGAGTTGAAGCAGCACTTCGACCTGGCGCGGGTTGTGGCGAACCCCGCCGTCTTCGATATCGACCGTCTCAACTTCCTGAATGGCCACTACATTCGCGAGATGGAAGACGCCCGCTGGTGCCAGACCATCACCGACTGGTGCGAGCGAGACCTGCCCGTCTCGGTGAAGCGCCCCATCGTCCCCGCGGTCGTCGAATCGGTCGCCCCGCTGCTCAAGGAGCGCACGGCGAAGCTGGCGGACATCGCCCCGATGGTGGAGTTCCTCTTCAGCTACGACGCGCCGGAGTTCCCGGTGGAGATGCTCGTCGAGCGCGTCGGCGACGCCGCCACGGCGGTCCGCGTGCTCGATGTCGCCCTCACCAGCCTCGACACCGTGGCCGAAGCCGACTGGGCGGTCGCGAACATCGAGGCGGCCATTCGGGACATGGAAGGCCCGCTCGAAATGAAACTGCGGAAGTTCGTGCCCGTGCTCTACGTTGCCGAGATGGGCCGTCCGCAGGGGATCCCGCTGTTTGACTCGATCGTCCTCCTCGGCCGCGAACGCGCGCTCCAGCGGATTCGCACCGCTCGCCTGCGGCTCGGGTAGGGTCTCGGGGCACTCCTTCGGGGCAGCGCGGAGTAGAGCCTATCGGGACGCCCGTGGTACGCTGGACGGCGTCTTACTGGGGACTCGTCTAATGGTAGGACAGCAGATTCTGGATCTGTATGTGGGGGTTCGACTCCCTCGTCCCCAGCCAATGAATTTGAATCTAGGCTTGACGATAACGTGAGCGGTTTCGCGACAAAAGTCTGTCGAGTTTCCGGGAAATCTGCCCAATAACGGTCAAGTTGCTCCATTCGTTGGCAACCAATTGGTAACCTGCACTGCATAACGATGGCTGCCGGCACGTTCCAATGCCGCGCTGAGCCGTTTGGGCGAGGTCTTACAGCCGCGCGAGACTTCCCAGCCTCATCGGCGGAGTCCGCCAGGCTTCAATCAAGCGGAACTCGATGAGCCGAGGTGTCGTTGCGGTCACGTAGATGCCCTAGTCTGGCCCATTATGTCGCGTTTTCGAACACGAGCGGGCGCACTTAAGGCAATCTATGATCAGATAGACATGATCGAGGTCGAAATGGCACCCAGGCTCACCCTAAGCGTCGCAGAGGTCGCCCTCATGCTGGGCGTCGGGCAGTCCACTGTTTACGACTCCATTCGGCGCGGGGACTTCCCTGTGCCCGTTACCCGCGTCGGAGCTCGTCTCCTGGTATCGCGAGCAGCACTCCTCGAGCTTCTCAGCGTCGGCAGCACGGACGTGAGCGAGGCCGCCTAAGCGGCTCGAGTCCGTGTAAGCGGGTTCGGGAATTTGCGCTTCGCCTTGTACACATTCTCAGCGGCCCATCTTCGGCTTGGAGCGGAGCCGCTCATCCATGTGACGGAAGGTAAGGAACGCCGACTTCCAAGTCTGGCGAGGTGCGCCCGCTGCAGCCCTACGCCTCGCAACTGTCTGCGCCCAAGACGTCAGCAAACGATCCCAGAGCGAGGTTAATGCGGAGTCGCGGGATCGCGAGGAAACGGATACGACGCCGAGAGCGTGTCCTTAGTATCGATTAGGGGACCACGCGATCGGGCGGCGGTCACCGCCAACCGCCCGAGGCGACATTCCACTTTGGGACGACGGTCCGACGGAGACGCGTCCGCTGCGATGAACTTCCGCCCGGACGCGGGATGTCGATTCGACTTGCGGACGTACGCGAAGTCCAGGTGCTGACACGCCTGGGTGAGTTCGCCACGGCATCGCCGGCGCTCTCACTTTCCAGAGACTGCGGGACTTCGTCAGCCGTTGCGAGAGAGTCTTGTGAACGGAGGCGGACGCCTCTCGTCGGGGCGTTTCACGTCCGGGGGAAACATCCACCTGAACCGCCTGAATGCGATTGGGAGGACTTTCCATGAGCCCCTTGCGTTGCTGCTCTTGGAGATTGCACCCAGCCTTGGCCGATTTGAACTGGTGGTGCTGATCGTGACACCACGACCGCCCTTAAGGTGTGTGTCGTTGACCATGGACATTGAGATTTAACCGGGGCGGAACTGACGGCATTCTGGCACCTGGGAGTCATGGTCTGCTGCAGCGCTCATACTACGGGCTGGTCAGTTAATGTTTAGCTGGTGAAGACATTAATTATTCGAAGCCGTTTCGAGTTTGCCGACCATG
>CALMIW010000099.1 GCA_937864275.1 uncultured Dehalococcoidia bacterium | reverse complement strand
GCCCAGATCCTGCTGGCGGGTCTGCTTCAGCATGAACGCCCGGAGCGGCGCTTCGCCGCGGTTGTAGGCATCCTGCTGGGTGATCGTGCCGTTCAGGTAGGGTTGCACCGCCTCGGCGTTGATCTGCTTGATCGCCGGCGCCATGACGAAGGCGGTCAGGAAGAGCGCGAGCCCGATCATCACCTGGTTCGGCGGCAGCTGCGGGATGCCGATCGCGTTCCGGACGAGCGAGAGCACGACGATGATGCGGGTGAACGAGGTCACCATCACGAGCACCGCCGGGGCGAGCGAGAGCACGGTGATGAGGAGCAGGAGTTGGATGGCGGTCGAAACGTTCTGAGGGTTCTGAGTGTCGATCCCGCCGGCGGCCTGGGGCGCTGCCTGGCCCTGCGCGGTTTGCTGTGCGGCGCAGCCGGTGAGTGTCAGGAGGGCGAGCCCGAGCACGCAAAGCGTGAGCAGGAAACGCTTGCGGCCCCGACTTCCCAACCTCCGGCGAATCGCCACGAGCGCCCCCCTTTCGTCGTCGACTCAGCGTAGGGAGGCGGCTCTGCGCTCAGTATTGGGGGATGCCTCTTGGGGGCGGGGGCGAAACCCTGATCCAGGGTGGAGGAGGGTGGTAGATGTGGGAAGGCGGCCCCGCACACGCCGCCTTCGAAGGTCCCATCGCGGGGGCGAATCGCGCTACTTCGCCCCCGCCAGCACATTCGGCGAGAGATGGTAGAACTCGAGCGCGATCCCGTCCGGGTCGGAGAAGTTGAGCCCGGTGCCGAATGGCGGCTGGTCGGTCAGCCCGGAGTGACCAATGCCGCGCTCCTCCAGGTGGGCTGCCCACGCCTTCAGTTCCTCGCGGTCGGCCACTGCGAACGAGAGGTGGTCCAGCCCTGTGGCGCGCGGGTCGAACACCGCCGGGCGCTGATCGTGCTTCACAAGCCCGATGACGACGCCCGTCGAGGGCTCGACGAGGTAGGCGACCTCGAACTTCTCTGCTTCGTTGCGTCCGCGGAAGAGCTGCGACACGCCGAGGACGCCCTCATAGAAGGGGATGCTCCGGTCGAGGTCGGAAACCGTGAGGTCGACGTGGGAGATTCCAGAAAGCTTTGCCACCATGGTTGGCACTCCTTTGGGTTGCTTGTTGAAACATACGTAGTCTACGTATGCATTTTCCAGAACCACTTCGCCCTGTGAGCGCCGGGCCAGTTTTGCAGCGGATGGAGGAGCCTGGGGACGCCGTTAGCGGGGGCGGAGCGAATCGAGCACGCGCGCGAGTGCCGTTGCCATGTCGTCGCGCGCCGCCCCTGGGTCGTCCGACGTGGCGACCACGATCGCCGCTTCGTTCAGGGCACCGAAGAGCAGCGCGGTCAGTGCGTCGACTGGCACGGACGGGAGCATGCCCGCGTCGATCAGCGCGCCGACGACCGCGCGGGTCATCCCCAGTCCGTAACGCGCCATGATGCCGTGCCATTCATCCCAGCCAAGCACTGCCCTCCCGTCGATCAGCAGGACCTGGCGGACATCCGGGCGGGCCGAGGCGTCGAGGAAGCAGAGACAGGCTGACTGGAAGCCCTACCGCGGGTCCGTGTGCTCTGCGAACGCCGCGGCGACCTGGGCCGTGACTTCGGCCTCCACCGCTTCGAAGACGGCGACGAAGAGTCCGCGTTTGCTCGCGAACTGGTGGTACACGGCCCCCGTCGTTACCCGCGCGGCAGCCGCAACCTCCTCCGCGGAGACGTCGCCATAGCCCCGTTCGGAGAAGAGGGAGCGGCCCGCGGCGATCAGCGCGGCCCTGGTCCGCTCGGACTGCTGGGCCTTCAACGTAGGGCGAGCCATGTGACGGGAAGGGTACGCCGGGCGGCGCTGAGCGTCAGGAGCCAGCGGTCAGGCCCGTTCGCCGCCAATCGTGACTTCGGACTGGCGCTGTTCCGGACGATGGGTTGTGCGCTTCATCTGATCGAACAGTTGCGCGGCGAACTGGCCGAGGGGCGTTACGTCCGGCTGGGCGGCGTCCGCGAAGACGCGTGAGGCCTCGTCTTCGGTCAGTTCGTTCAGGAGCGTGAGCTGCTGCGCTGTCGCGCCGACGGCGATCACCCGGTCTCCAAGGGCGACGAGGTGGATGGTCCTGCCGTTGCTGATCGCGAGCGTATCGACCACCCGGAGGAACCCGGTCGTACTTTTCGGGCCGGCGGTCTTCTTGCCCCACCAGCGCAAACCCGCGATGGAGACGGCGATGATGACGGCCACCAGTGCGAGCCGCCATGCCAGCGACACCAGTTCTCCCCCGCCGAGGCTGAAGCCGGGAGAATCCTCCTCGGAGCGGTCCGCCGGCGCCGCCTCGTCGGTGAGGAAGATTTCGCCCTGGTCGTTCGTGCGGATGACCGGGCTGTCAGCGACCGGTTCGCCCTGGGGCGCAAGGGTGGTGATGAAGACGAGCGAGCAGAGCATGACGCCGCCGAGGACGGCGGCCCAGAGCAGCTTCTTCCGCGTCTTCGGGTCGTTCACGCGGAGCGCTCTTCTTCGTGCCCGCGCCGAACGACTTCCACCACACGGACGCCGAAGTTCTCATCGACGACCACGACCTCGCCGCGGGCGATGAGGCGGTCGTTCACAAGGATGTCGACCGGTTCGCCCGCGAGCCGGTCCAGTTCGATGACCGAGCCCGGCCCCAACCCGAGGACTTCGGAAACGGTCAGCTCGGTCCGGCCGAGTTCGACCGAAACGTTCATTTGCAGTCCGGCGAGAAGGTCGATCCCTGAGCGGATGCCTGTCGGTTCCGGCTCCGGCAAGGGCGCGAACCGGGCGCGGCTGGCGGCCGGGCCAATCGGCGTCGGACCGCGCGGCGGCGCCGGCGGCGGCTGCGGCGCGGAGTTCGAACGGGCGCCGCCGATTGTCGCGAGCGCCGGCTCGGGCTCTTCCTCCAGGAACTCGGCGGACTCCAGCTCGTCCTGGGTCAGATCCAGGCTGAACGCGGGCGCGGCTGCTGCTGGCCCTGCCACGGCTGGAGCGGCCGCCGCGGGAGCGCTCACGGCTCCGGCCATCGCCGTCGCCATGATGTCGAGGAACGTCCCCGGGAGCACCAGCGAGACGGGCAGGACCTTCGCCCCTCCCACTGTGCCCGTCAGGAGCATGCAGGGGTCGTCCATCGCCTTCAGCGTCTCGGGCATGGAGTTCGCCGAAACGTCATCGATCGCCACGACGATGCCCGCGGACGACTTGCCGAACACCTGCGTATTCATCGCCTGGACAACCTGTCCGAGCACGGTCGAAGCGATGACGATCGTCTGCTGCTCTTCGTCTTCGGGGTTATCGGCCTGGGAATCCAGGTACATCGCCCCGATGGCCGTCGGGACCACGAGGTAGGCGGTCGCCGACTGGTCCTGGTCGGTCGAGAGCTCGAGCGGGACGGCGATGTGGGGTTCGCTGAACCTCCCGGCAATCTCGTCGGGCATGACCAGGCTGGCGGCGGCTTCGGAAAACGCCGGCGCGGCGCCCTGGACAGCCTGCAGCGCGGCGGCGGCCGAGGCCCACGCCTCGCGGCCGGTGGCGTCCAGCGTTTCGGCCTGTGCCGGCGAGAGCAGTTGACTCAGGACTTCTTGCGGTTCACTCATGGCCGGGCCTCACTGCGTGATGAAGACTTCGAAGTAGATGGTTTGCACCTTCTCTTCGTGGAGGTGTTCGTTGATCGCCTCGATGAGCTCTTCCTTGAGCTTCTCCTTGCCTTCCACCGACGAGACCTCGTCGGCGGTGTGCGAACCGAAGACGGTGGCGACCGCGTCGAGGATCTTCGGCATTTCGTGCTGCAGGTGGTGGGTGAATTCGACGTTCTTCGCGGTCAACGCGTCGCCCTCGACGCCGATCCATGGCTCTTCGGGCTTTTCGAATTCGAGCGCGATGATGGCCTTCACGTAGTTGGGGGCCGAAGCCGGCGCTTTCAGGTTCAACACCAGGCCCTCGGGGGCGTTGCTCGGCTTGTGGTCGAGGGTGACCTCGCGCCCGAGAATGACCGTGGGGTTCGGCGCCGAATCGCGCTGCTCCTGCGTGATGACGGGGGCGGGCTTGGCGTCCATGTAGTTCGGCTTGATGTAGAACCAGAAGGCGGCGGCGAAGAGGACGGCCCCGCCCGCCAGGATCTTCTTGTCTTTCAGCACAACTAGTTCCCCTTCACGCCTTGCAGCGATTTGTTCAGGTCTTCGATCGTCGGGTAGAGGATCACGATGTCGGCGCGGCGATTGAGGGCGCGCCCCTCCGGGGTGGAGTTGTCGGCGATCGGGTGGGTCTCGGCATATCCGGCCAGGAAGAGGTCGTTGGCGGTCAGGCCGCCCTGCTCTCGCATGAAGCGGAGCACCCGCGATGCGCGCGCCGCCGAGAGTTCCCAGTTCGTCGGGAAGTCCGGGCTATTCACCGGCACGTTGTCGGTGTGGCCCTCGATACGCATTTCGTTCGGCAGGCCCTTGAGCGCGAGCGCCACCTGGGCGAGCACGTCCTGGCTGCCGGGGCGGAGGTCGGCGCTGCCGGAATCGAACAGGAGGTTGTCGGCCAGGCTGATCGTGATGCTGTCGGCATCGCTCCGGATCTGGATCTTGCCCTCCAGGTTGTTCGACTTCGCGAAGCCGCCCAGCGTGGCTTCGAGCGCGGCCAGGTTGTTGGACTTGATCTCGCTGATGCTGGGCGTGATGCCGCCGCCCTGGTTGAGGACGGCGGAGGAGCCGTTCGAACCCTGGAGCACGCCGATGCTGAATGCCTGTTCGATCGAGTTGTGGACCGACTGGAGCTTCTGAGGGTTCGCGTCGCTGGTAGCGAAGAGCACCACGAAGAGGGCGAAGAGGAGCGTGACCATGTCCGCGTAGGACACGATCCAGCGTTCGTGGTTCTCTGGCGCCGCGGCTTCGGGGGCCTTCCTCTTGCTCATGCGGCCTCCCGCATGGGCTCGTCTTTCTTCTGGCGCTCCTTGGGCTGGAGGAAGCCTTCGAGCTTCTCGCGGACGATGCGCGGGTTATCGCCGGACTGGATCGACATCAGCCCTTCGATCACGACGTTGAGGGCGTGGAGTTCGTGCTTGCTGTTGTTCTGGAGCTTCTTGGCGAGCGGCAGCCAGAGCACGTTGGCGGTGAACACGCCGTAGAACGTGGCGACGAAGGCGGTGGCGATGCCGGGACCGATGTGCTCCGGCTCGTCGAGGTGGGCCATGACGCCCATGAGGCCCATGACCGCGCCAAGGACGCCGATCGTCGGCGCGATGCCGCCCATGAACTCGAGCGCGGCGAAGTTCCCTTCGTGGCGGTGCTTCATGGCGTCGGCTTCGATTTCCATGATCTCGCGCAGGAGCTCCGGGTCGGTCCCGTCGATCATGAGCTGTACGCCCTTGCGGGTGAACGCGTCGTGGATCTTGTCCACGTCGGCTTCGAGGGCGAGGAGCCCTTCGCGCCTGGCCTTGTCGGCCATCGTCACGAAGAGGTCGACGGTCTCGGCGGAGTTGTGGCCCTTCCCGCCCATCAACGCCTTCATGAAGAACTTGGGGAGGCCGACCATCACGCTCATCGGCTGCGAGATCATGACCGCTCCGAGCGTGCCGACGACAACGATCATGAAGCCCGGGAGGTTGATGAGCGCCGCCGGGTTGCCACCTTCGAGGACGTTGCCGCCGACAATCCCGACGACGGCGAGGATGAGCCCGATGAGCGTTGCGAGGTCCATCAGGCACTCCTCCGGATGGCGCCCATCGCCATCCGCCGGAAGTCGGCGATCCGCTCCACGATGAGGTCCGGCTTCTCCGCGCAAACGTAGCGGTGGCCGTTCGTCAGGGTGACGTGCGTGTCGTGCGTGGCTTCGAGGAGTTCGATGAGGTCCGGGTTGAGGTAGAACACGGTGCCATCGATGCGAGTCAGCTGGATCATCCGGGCGACCTCGTCCCAGGGTGAGTTGTCCACCATTCTGGGGAGGGCGCTCCACGGGAGTTATCGGGGAAGGCCCCGTCGACGGGTGGCGAACCCCCTAGCGGAGATGGGGAAAACCCGCGCCGGAACTGCCCTTTACGATTCTCCGGGACAAACGAAAGCCCCCTCGTGGGAGGGGGCTTTCGCTACAATTCGGGTTGCGGGTGTTAGCTCTTTACGAGTGTGCGGAGACAACGAGTGCAGATGTTCAGGCGGATCGAGTCGCCGCCGATATGGATCCGCTGCTTGCTCACGTTTGGCTTGAAGGTACGCGACTTTTTGGTCGCTTTTCGCTCCCAGCGTCCACCGTGAGTGTGACGGATATGCCGTCCGAACATCGTTGTCTTTGCGCAAACATCGCAGGCGCCACTAGCCATGCGTTATCCAGCCTTACATGCGAGAATCGAACGCTCATGCTAGCACCAGAAACGGGTAACGGCCAAACCGGCGCCCCTCAGGTTGGCCCGTGACGACCCCGATCCCCCTTGACGACGCGCTCGATGGCGCGGCCCTCCGCCAGGTTTTCGCCGCTGCCTCCGCCCACCTCAGGGAGTGTGCCAGCTCCGTCGACGCGATCAACGTGTATCCCGTTCCCGACGGCGACACCGGTTCGAACATGTCGGCCACGCTTCGCGAGGCGGTGGACCGCGCCCTCGCCCTCGAGGGTTCGCCTTCGGTCCCGGCCGTGCTTTCCAGTATCGCCCGGGGGGCGCTCTACGGGGCGCGCGGCAACTCCGGGGTCATCCTCTCCCAGGCCCTGCGCGGGTTCGCCGCAGGCGTCGGCGAACGCGAGCGCCTCGACGGGCACGCCCTCGCAGAAGGGCTCGTCCAGGCCGGCGTGCAGGCCTACCGCGCCGTCCGCAAGCCAAAGGAAGGCACCATGCTCACCGTCCTCC
>CALMIW010000098.1 GCA_937864275.1 uncultured Dehalococcoidia bacterium | reverse complement strand
TGGCCCGTGCCCGCCCTCACGTTCTGGTACGAAGCTTCGTAACCTTCGCGCAGGTCGATTCCCCTGACAAGCCACAACAGCGACTCGTCATCGTAATAACCGGGGTCGGGGCTCGTGTCGTCCGGCTCCGCCAGCTCACGAGTAGTCTCGCGCGGCTCTCCGTCTTCGTCCGCGACGAATCTCACAATCGGGTACTCATAGAAACTGCTGAACGAGAGCCGTTGATCTTTTTCTGGTCGCATCTGGGTGCGGTTCGCCGAAATCGGCCGCAGCGTCGCCGGGTCCACCAGGGCGGTGCCGTCATCCCGGTTGTTGCCGTCGCCGCACAGGCGGTTGAGGCGCGTGTTGCCGCCCTCGTCATTCAGGCGCGTCTCCAGCACACACGTGCCATACACGCTGTCGTCCTCGATGACCAGGTTGTACTCGAACGTTTCGTCGCTCGTCCACGGCGGCGCGACGAACACCTTCGTCAGCACCTTGTCGTCGGTGTCGCCGCACGCGGCCAAAAACCCGGCGGCCAGGAGGGCCGGGACCAACAGAAGGCGTCGAGAAATCAAACCGGTACAGCTCCGATCACACGCTGGATGCGCAGAAGCGCCTCGTCGATGTCCGCTCGCGAGATGTTCAGATGCGTCACCAGGCGCATGCGCTGCGGCCCGAACGCCACGGCCAGCACGCCTTCTCTTTCGAAGGCCGCCAGCCAGTCGTTCAGCCGCCCGTGCACCACGTCGGCGATGACGATATTCGTCTGGGGTACGTTCGGACGGAACGGTCCAAGTTCGCGCAGACCATCGGCCAGCGCGCGCGCGTTCTCGTGGTCCTCGCCGATCCGTCCGGAGGTGTGGTCGAAGGCGTACAGGCCCGCGGCCGCTACGATTCCCGCCTGGCGCATGCCGCCGCCGAGCATCTTCCGGTTGCGCCGGGCCGCGGTCACGAACTCCTGTGAACCGCACAGGAGCGAGCCAACCGGGCAGCCGAGGCCTTTCGAGAGACAGAACGACACGCTGTCGCAGTTCTCAACCAGCTTCGCCACAGGCAATCCGAGGGCAGCAGCTGCGTTGAACACCCGCGCGCCATCCAGGTGGACAGCCATCCTCTTGCCGTGCGCAGCTTCGGCGAGCCGGTCGACCGTCTCCTTCGGGATCGCCGCACCGCCGCACCGGTTGTGCGTGTTCTCGAGGCAGAGCAGCGTCGACCCCGGCGAATGCAGGTTCTCCGTCCGGGCCGCCGCAAGCACCTCGTCCACGTCCAGCGAACCGTCGGGCAGGTTGGTCAACGTTCGCGTGATCGTTCCCGCCAGGCGCGCCGCACCGCCAAGTTCGTACTGGAAGATGTGGCACTGGTCCCCGAGCAGGATCTCGTCGCCAGGTTTCGTGTGCGTCATCACGGCGACAAGGTTCGCCATCGTCCCGCTCGCGACGTAGACCGCCGCCTCTTTGCCCGTCAGTGCCGCTGCCCGCCGCTCCAGTTCGATCACCGTCGGGTCGTCGCCGAAGACGTCGTCGCCGACTTCTGCGGTGGCCATCGCCCGCCGCATTGCGTCGGAGGGTTTGGAGACGGTGTCGCTTCGAAGGTCGATGACCCCGGTCATGCCCGCTGCCGTTCCCAGAGCGTCTGGTAGTGGTCCGCGCCGCGAATCGCGCCAAAGACCTCCGCCCGCTCCAGCGCGACCAGTTCCTCCATCACGCGGCCGCAGGCATCAGTCGTCTCGTCGTCTCCCAGCGCCGACAGCCGGTCGACGATGCGCTGCCAGACGCCGGCGGCGAGGAGCACGCCGACCGAGCGCGGCCAGGGGAAATGCTGCACACGGTCCGGGATCGGGAACTCGGGCCGCAACCGCTTAATCGAACGGAAGCGGTCTTCCAGCGATTCCGCACGCCCGACCACGGAGATGAACGGACCCGCCTTCTGCGAGATGCGGAAGTCGATCAGCAACCGCTTGTCGATCAGATGAAATCGCACCACCAGCACATCGGCCGAATCGATGACCTTGAAGACCTGGTCGAGGTCGACGCCGAACTCTTCACTCATTGGGGGCTAATCCGGAAGCTACACAAGACGTTATGCCTGCATGGTAGGACAGGCCCTCAGCGTGGGCAAAACGATGGAAACCCGTGGTCGGGGTGCCGCGATTCGAACGCGGGACCTCTTGCTCCCAAAGCAAGCACTCTAACCAGGCTGAGCTACACCCCGAGGACCTCAAGCGTACAACCATCGCCCTTCCCGGGCGAAGCTACCCGCACTCGAGCACCGCCGCTCCCGAGACCGCGCCGTTTGCCAGGTCCAGGAGCGCCTCATTCGCCGATTCCAGCGGGTACCGGTCGACGGCGGTCTTCACCGGTATCTCCGCCGCAAGCTCCAGGAACTCCTGAGCGTCGCGGCGGGTGAAGTTCGCGACGCTCCGTATCGACCGCTCCCACCAGAGCTTCGAGTAGTCGAACTCGGGCACGCGGTCGAGGTGGATCGCATTGATGGCGACCGTGCCGCCGCGTTCGAGCGACTCCAGCGCGCGCACCACAACCTCGCCGGCGGGCGCGAAGGTGATGGCCGCGTGCAGCGGCATCGGCGGACGCTCGTCGTATCCGCCCGCCCAGGCCGCACCGAGTTCGAGCGCGCGCCGTTGCTCCCGCACCGAGCGCGTCGCCACGAACACCTCGCAGCCCCAGTGCACCGCCACCTGGATCGCAAGCGATGCTGAGGCGCCGAAGCCGAAGAGGCCAAGGCGCTGCCCTGACTGTACCCCGCTCACCTTCAGTGAGCGGTAACCAATCACTCCGCCGCAGATCAACGGCGCAGCATCGAAGTTGGCGAACGCCTGCGGTATCCGGAGCGCGAACCTTGCGTCCGCCAC
>CALMIW010000097.1 GCA_937864275.1 uncultured Dehalococcoidia bacterium | reverse complement strand
GACAAGCCTGCGAAGAGCTTCGTCCACGGTCGCCTCGGCCGTCGGCTGGTTCATTAGCGCCGGGATGGCGATCGCCCGGTTCCGGGGGAAGATCGTCGCATCCAGGAAGTTTACCCGGCCGAAGAACGTCCCCGAGGAAAGCCACGTCTCCCCGCCCGGCCAACCCGCCACGCTCGGCGGCTCGTAGAGCCGCTGGTCCATCCCCGCGGCGCTCTGCTCCACCGAAATCCAGTCGGTCTCGATCTCGAGCGCGCGGACGGCCCCAACCATGAACTCGATCGGGCTCCGCACGAGCGAACGGTAGGCGCGCTTCGAATAGAACTCGTCGCTGACCAGGATCGCCCGAACCACCTCCCGCACGCTGTGGTTCGAGGCGTCCCACACCTTGACCAGCGCGTCGACCGTGTCCTCATCCGGGTCCCGGTAGGCCAGTTCACTGAACAGCCTCCGGGTGATGAAGCCCCCCGTCGCGGGCTGCTCCATGATGATCGCGACGATGTCCTCCCCGTTGAAATTGCCGCTGCGCCCGAGGAACGTCTTCGCGCCTGTATCGTGCAGCCGCGCTTCGATCCGGAACTCGGGCTCCCACGCGCCCCACATCTGGTCCAGGAATTCGCCGCGTTCTTCCTCGCTCAGGCCTTCCGGCGGGCGCTCCCGCGACGGCCGCGTCAGCCGCCATCCCGTGAACGCCCGCGCGCTCTCGCGGACGTCGTCCTCCGAGTAGTTTCCCTCCCCCATCGAGTAGAGCTCCATCAGCTCCCGGGCGTAGTTCTCGTTGGGGTGTTCCTTCGTGCTCTCGATGGTGTTGAGGTAGAGCATCATCGCCGGGTCTTTGCTGACCGCCTGGAGAAGCACGTCGTACTGCCCCAGCGCGTTCGCGCGGAACAGCTCGTTCTGCCGCACCATCTGTTTCGCCGCCTGCACGCCGATTTGGCTGACCTGTGACGTCAGCAGACCGTGCCAGATGTAGGTCATCCGTTCTTCGAGCGGCCGCGCCGAATACGACATCCGGTAGAGCCACCAGCGCTGCATGTCCCGGATCAGCGGCGGACGCTTCCGGTCCAGGCCGCGGCCCGGCGTGGTCAGGTTGAAGTTCGCCGCGGCGATCTTCGCGTCGAGGGCCGAGTTGTCGATGCCTTCGAAGTTCAACAGGCGGTCGGCCGCTTCTTCGCGGCTCAGCCTCGCGAACTCGTCGCTCGGGGCCGCCGTCCCTCCCCATCCCGCCCGCCGCAGCAGGTGCGCGGCGCGGACTTTCGGGTCCTCGATCGGCTTTTTCAACGCGTCGGCCGCGGCCTTCGCGGCTGCGGCCGTCGCGTCTGCCGCCAGCCCGGGGACCACCGTGCCGTTCTTGTCGTCCGAATCCGCGCTGGTTTGCGCGGCCAGGCCGACGATCGCCGCGGCCGTCCCTCCGGCGGCGGCAGTGGCGGCGCCGGCGGGAGGCCCCCGCCGCGTCGCCGGGCGTTTCAGGAGTGGTGTGCGTGTCGTTCCTTGTTCTTCCATGGATGTCTCCAGGGCGCCCTGTGGTGCGCGCTACCCATCGTATGGACGCCGTGTCGCGAAAAGTGACGAGGGCAGAAGGAAACTGCGTGACATCGCCGGAAACTGACCGCTTTCAAACGGCTTCCTAACAGTTCGCCATACTACGCTCGTGTCACCTTCCGCCTGGCTGCCGCCCATTTCGTGCTGAAGGCAGGTGCGCATGACCACTCCAAAGCGCGGCTTCGGCCGGGAACGGCACCCCTGGCTCAAAGCCGGGATCGCCTCGCTCGCCGTCCTTGGCTTCGCTGGCGGCTGGGCCGGTTTCGCCGGCGCTCATCCCCCGGTGGAAGACGACCTCGTCGAAGCCCAGCGCCGCGAAGAAGCCGCGCCCACCGCGGCGGCGC
>CALMIW010000096.1 GCA_937864275.1 uncultured Dehalococcoidia bacterium | reverse complement strand
ACTTGCCAAACAGCACCTGCAACGGTGAAACGGGCTGGCTGAGCAGGGTCGCCAGCGTCCCGCGGTCCCGTTCACCCGCGATCGCGCCGGCCCCGAGGATGAGCGCGAGCAGCGGCACGAGGAGCAGGCAGAGGTTGATGAGCCCGGCCGTCGTGCGGTTGAAGCCCTGGTCGCCGAGCCCGCCGGAATCCGACTGGACGCGGGAGATGACGAGGGCGAGGACGGCGAAGGTGATGGCGAACGCGACGAGCCAGCGGCTGCGGATCGCGTCGCGGAGTTCTTTCCGGGCTACGAGTGCGACGGCGTTCATTGGCGGGCTCCATCGGTGGCGTGGACTTTGAGGGCATCGGTATCGATGGAGGCCTCTTCCACGCGGAAGTCGAGGATGTGGATGCCGGAGCGGACGAGGGCTTCGACGACGCGCGCTTTGTCGGCTGCGACGCAGGTGAGGATGACCCAGTCGCCGGAGCGGGTGATGTCGCTGGCGGAGGTGGTGGACTTGAGCACGCTGACCGCTTCGGGGCTGCTGCCGTTGAGGCGCAGGAAGAGCCGGCTGCCGGAGACGCCGGATTCGGCGAGGGCACTGGCAGGACCCTGGAACGCGGCCTTGCCGTGATTGAGGACGAGCGCTTCGTCGGCGACGTAGGGGACGTCCTCGATCCAGTGGGTGGAGAGGAGGACGGCCTTGCCCGCCTGGCGCTGATCCTTCACCAGTTCGCGGAGTTCGAGGCGCGCCTTGGTGTCCAGGCTCGCCGCGGGCTCATCGAGGAGGAGGATCGGCGGGTCGGCGAGGAGGGCGATGGCGAGGCCCAGGCGCTGGCGCATGCCGCCCGAAAGCGCGGAGACCTTCTTCTCGGCGTGGTCGACGAGGCCGACCTTCTCGACGAGACTGTGCGCGGCAGGCCCGGCCACGTCCTTCAGGCCGGCGTAGAAGAGCGCCGTTTCGCGGACGGTGAGGTCGCCGTGGAAGGCGGGGAGCTGCGGCAGGTAGCCAACCATGCGGCGGGCCTTCTTACCTTCGCGGGCGACATCGAACCCGCCGACGGTGATCGTGCCTTCGTACTTGATGAGGCCCACGACGCTCTTGATGAGCGTGGTCTTGCCGGCGCCGTTTTCTCCGACGACGGCCGTGACATGGCCCTTTTCGAGCGAGAGCGTGATTGAGTCGAGGACGGTGGTCTTCCCGTAGCGGCGCGAGACATCCTCTATCCGGAGCATGGGTTCACCAACCCTTTCGAGTTCTCCCCGAGACACCCAGGACGGCGGCAGGGAGCAGCGTGAGGATAGCGAGAGAGAGCGTGGCGGCCCACCTGTTGTCCGGTGCGCTGGATTCGGAGAGGTGACGGGTGGGACGCATGAGCGGGCTGACATCGACCACCGCGGGCGCGTTCCGATAGGCGGGGAACCAGCGGGCGGCGAGGTCGATGGCGAGCTGGGCGGGCGTGTTCGCGAAGGCTTTCAGCGATTCGTTGCGCTGGACGAGTTCGCCGTAGGCGGCGCGGTACTGGTATTCGATGTCGCCGAGGCCGTCGCCGTTGGCGTCGTAGCCGCGGTAGTCGTCCCAGTAGTTCCCGCGGCCGTCGATCTGCCACATGTTGTGGTGTTCGATGCTGCCGCCGGTGGTATCGGCCTGGCGAAGGTTGCCCACGAAGGTGTTTCCGCCGAATTGCGCACCGACGGTTGTCGACATCGCGATGGCGAGCTGGTTGTAGCCGATCAGGTTATCGCTCAGCCGCACGTAGGCGCCGGGGGTGAAGGGAGCGCCCTCGAGCGTGAGGCCGACGCGGTTGTGGTGGAAGCTGTTGCGCACCATCTCGACGTTGTCGACATCCTTGAACAGGAGCCCGTAGCCGGACGCTTTCGACATGTTGTGGGAGAACTCGTTGCCCTCGAAGTAGAGGTCGTTGGAGTACATCAGCGAGCCGCCCGTCAGGTTGTCGCGAAAGACGTTATCGATCATCCGGTTCTGGTTCGCATACATGAAGTGGATGCCGTAGCGCAGGTCAGTGACGGTGTTGCGGAAGACATCGTTGTGCTCGGAGAAGTTGATGTAGATGCCGTCCTTGGCGTTGGAGATGACGTTGTCTTCCAGGAGGTTGTGCTTGGTGTAATAGAGATAGAGGGCGTGGCCGCGGCGTTCGGGGAGAAACTCGCGCACGCTTTCGATCTGGTTGCCACGGACGACGTGGTTGTCGCTCTCTTGGAGCGTGATGCCGTAGAGCACGTCGCGGACGCGGTTGTTTTCGATGAGCGCGTTGCTTGCTCGAACAAGGATCCCCGAAGGCTCATTCGAGACCTCGCGGCCGGATCCCTGAATGACCAGACCGCGGAGGGTGACTCCCTCCGCGGTGATTTTCACGACATCGCCGTGAAGTTGCCCATCGATCACGGGCCACCCGACACCTTCTACAGTGAGCGGCTTATCGATCACGACGCCGCCCAGGTAAGTACCGGGCTGGACGGTGAGGGTCGAGCCGGCGGGGGCGGCGTCGATCATGGCCTGGAGGTCGCCGGCGCCATCGGCTGCTGCGACAGGGCCGGGCTGGCCGGCGAAGGCGAACGCAAGGACGAACAGCATGACGGCGGCGGTTGGGACCGCCTTCGCGGCGCCCGTGTTGGACCAGCTTTCGCGCAGGAAGCGGATGACCGGGCTGCCGAGTGTGATGATCAGGGCACCGGAAAGCATCAGCCACCAGCCCCAATCGACCATGCATTCACTGTGGAAGTTCACGACCTGGGTGCTTCCGAGGACCTTGGGGGTGAAGGGGCCCGGATAGAGCGGCGCCTCCTCGTTCAAGTCGTGGCCGTAGTTGTAGAGCCAGTACTGGATGTCGACCAGGAACCCTATAACGAATCCCCACGCGACAAGCATCGCCGCCCAACGGACGAGCCGGTTCTTGAACACCGCCGCAGCGAGCATGAGGGCGACGGACCCGGCGAGAAGGAACGGGAACAGGGTGAGCTCGAGTACCTCGTCCGGATGGATCTCTTTCACGCCCGCGTAGTGGTTGAGTGAATTGATCTCCTGGAGGTCGCCCTTCATGGTCGTGCCATAGGCGGTGAGCGTCAGATTGTCGGGGTATTGCGGAGCGATGAGCGCCATGTGCCAGAGCGGGAGGAAGGCGGCGGCGACGAACAGGGCGGCGGCGACGATGGCGCAAACCGACCAGAGATCGAACCGGGCCCAGATCGAGCTAGACGGAGCCGCGGCGGTCAGTTTCGCGCCTTCCTGGGTGATGGATGTCGCCATGACTAGCCTCGATCCTCGAGGGTGTCCAGCAAGCCCGCCCAGGTCTGCGGCTGGCCATCCCGCGTTCGTTCGTTCGTGGTCGCTGCTTCTTGCGAGGCGAAGGCAGCGATGTCGTAGGACATTGGGCTCTTGATGCCGGGCGCCACCATGTAGAAGGCCGACTCCGCATCGATCCAGAGGTCTGCCGCGAAGTCGCGGACGAAGAAGACGGTGCCCTCTGGCGGACGCCTGGACTTGGTGTAGGCGACCATGCAGCCGACGTCATCGAAGTAGCGTTCTCGCTTGGTGCCTTCGCGCCAGGCGGCGGCGAATCGGTCGTCGGAGATGACCATCGTGCAATGCACGCAGGAGTCCTCTCCGTACTTCACCTTTGGGTCGCCAGTCAGTTCTTCCGATCCCGGGAGCAGGAGGAATGCTCCCCCTCCCACGACGGCGACGGCACCGGCGCCGGCGGCAACTGTCAGGAACTGTCTTCTCGTCATCATCTCGTCGTGCCCCCCGACGGCTGGTCCTGGCGGCGGGGAGAAACCCCGCCACCAGTGTGCTCGAATTCGCTAGCTGACGACCAGCCACCCCTGCATTTCGAGGTGGAGGGCCGAGCAGAACTCGGTGCAGTAGAACGCGAACGTCCCCTGTGCATCGGCAGTGAACTCGACCTTGGTGTACTCGCCCGGGTCGAGGCTGACGTTGATGTTGTAGCGCGGGATGGAGAACCCGTGGGTCGCATCCGGCGTCTTTTCGACGTTGGTGAGGTGGAGGACGACCTTGTCTCCGCGCTTGGCGTTGATGATGTCCGGCTTGAACTGGCTGCGCTTCACGCTGACCCAGGCTTCCACGGTAGTACCGTTGCGCTGGAGCTTCTCGCCGCCGGTGTCGATGGAGTTCGGGTCTTTCTCCATGGTGGCGGGGTTGGTACCCATCGGGTAGACATCCCACGCCTTGATCTTGTCGACGCTGATGGCCTGGACGTAGTGCGGCTCGCCGATACCGATTGGCGTATCGCAGAGGATTTCCATCGTCTCGCCACTGAGGTCGACGAGCTGGAAGTTCTGCGGCTTGAGCGTGCCGACGACCGGGAAGCGGTCGATGGACCACTTGTTGAGGGCAACCAGGTACTTGCCCGCGGGCTTGGCCGTATCGCCCTCCATCGTGCACAGGTGGCCGATGTTGTAGTGGACCGGCAGTTTGTCGACGAGCTGGAAGGTCTTGTCGCCCGAGAAGTACGGCTCGCCGAGACTGAACTTGGCGACCGCGCTATCGAGGAAGAGGCTGGTGTAGCCGTAGCCATCGGCGTCGTACTGCGTGTGCAGCGGGCCGAGGCCGACTTCCACACGCCCGGCGACGACAGAATCGAGCTTGAGGACCGGGACGCCGAACTGGTCGACCTTTTCGAAGTCCTTCTTTTCGATCGCGGCCTTGATCTTCTCCATCGAGTAGATCGTGACGTGCGGGTCCAGCTTGCCACCGACAGTGATGTAGTTTCCGTTCGGGGCGACATCGACGCCGTGGGGGCTCTTCGGCTCCGGCGCCAGGAAGAGGATGCCTTCGGAGACGGCGACATCCATGGGGATGACGCGCATGCCGTTGATGGTCTTCGACTTGCTGGCGACGATCTGCTCGGCCTTCTTCCAGTTGATGATGTGCATCATGTCGAAGTCGTTGGCGGAGGCGCCGACTTCGAGCGGCTTGCCGCCCTCCAGGTTGCCGCCGTAGGCCATTTCGGAGTTGTACGAGTTGATGAAGACCCACCCGTCGCTCTCGAGCTTGCCGGAGTCGGCAAGGTCCTGGGTGTACGGAGGGAGCTCGATCTGGAAGCTCCTGGCCAGGTCCATCCGGCCGGTCTTCTCATCGACTTTGAGGAAGGTCGAGTAACCTCGGAACGCGTCCTTGAAGTTCGCGAGCGCCGTCTCCGCCTTTGTCGGGTCGAGGAGCGTCGGCGACATCGTGGAGATGTGGACGTACTCGGAGTTCGGCGTGCAGAAGACGCCGCCGTGGGAGCTGTCGAGGTTCGGGACGTCGACGATCTGCTTCGTCTTGAAGTCGCGAAGGTCGACCATCGCGATGCGCCCGTTGGCGCGGTCATTGATGTAGATCCAGCGGCCGTCGTATTCGGCGTTCGTCTCGCTCAAGGCCGGGTGGTGGGTATCGCCCCAGGTGAGCGTACCGCCCTCGCGGGAGGTCGGCTTGCGCTGGAAGTCGGTGCCTTGTTCGAGGATCTCGTCGGAGTGAACTGCACCGGTCGCGTGGCCCTGCCACGGCTCCGGCGTGAACACGCCGATGATCTTGAGGATGCGCATGGACGGCACGCCCATGACGATGACCTGGCCGGAGTGACCGCCCGAGCACATCAGGAAGAACTCGTCCTTCACCTCCGTGCTCCCGCCGGGGACGTACGTCTTTACGGCGCGCGTCACATCGTCGGGGCTCAGCTTGCGAGCGAGCGCGACCTCGTTCGCCTTGCCGGCCAGGCCGGTAGACCCACCGCCACCACCATCGCCGTCGCCGCCGCCAATGAGGCTGCCGGTGACTCCACCGATGACGAGGCCACCGGCCCCTGCGGCCGCTCCGGTGATGAGTTCCCTTCTCGTAATAGGCATCTGGGGTTCTCCCTCTCCTGGGGCCGGCTCGCGCCGGCCGATTCTTGGTTCCACCAGCGCCTGGTCACCACACCAGGCGCCGGGATGGGGCCGTTACTTGACTTCGATGGTCCCCGCCATGTCAGGCAGGTGGTAATCGCACTGGAACTTGACCGTTCCCGTCTTCTTGAAGGTGACGGAGAACTTGCTCTCCTTCTCCGGGTTCACCATCGCGTCGCTGACGTAGTCCTTGCCTTCGGTGGCCTTGGAAAGGACCTTCATGTTGTGGACGGCGGCGCCTTCGTTCTTGGCGACGAAGGTGATCTTCTTGTTCACCGGGACGGTGATTTTGTTGGGGGTGAACTTGTTGTCGGTCATGACGACCGTGATCGTCTCGGCGTCCTTGTCGTCGTCGTCGTCGCCGCCGCTGGGCTGGGTGGCGCTGCCACCGGTGCCGCCGGTCTTGGTCGCGACGGTAATGCCGCCGCCGTTGTCATCGTCGGCCGCGTCGTCGTCGTCGCCGCCGCAGGCACCCAGCGCCAGCCCCAGGATGGCAACCGGCGCAATGAGCGCCCACCGGAATGATTTTCCTTTGCTGAACATCGAACCCTCCATTTCGAGCGGGCGCCTGGATTTGTGCCCTTGCCCTTCCCTTAACCTGAGATGCTTTTAGCGTCGTCCCGAGATGTCTGCGGATATGTGACTAACGTCAACAGCTTCGCCAGTGACATCCATGCGGCCATAGAAGCCTTCGATACCGCTTGCATCTCCTTGTAAAACCTTCCCTGACCGCGGCGCTAAACAGGATGCCCAGAAGGGTGAAGAACCCGGCCCCAAAGGGCGAAATGACTGCTTCCGGAAGCTGGGAGCTATCTGCTAGGATTTCGGGAGCGTTAAGAGGGCGACCGGCGCCCGGCAACCTGGTAAGCCTCCAAGGTGCCAAGACAACGCGGCCCTTCCGCGGAAGGGCAACAAAAGGCGAGTCCTTCCGGGGAAGGACTCGCCCCTCGTGGACGAGGGGCGCACCCGCAGCGGGAGCGAATCCGACCCCTTACCGGAACGCGAGGGGTTTTTCTTTGCCCCGCGAACTGCAACGGAAGGACCACAGATGACTGAACGGAAGCTCCTCACCTCGGAATCGGTTACCGAGGGCCACCCGGACAAGGTGTGCGACCAGATCTCGGACGCGGTGCTCGACGCGATCTACCGCGACGACCACCAGGCCCGCGTCGCCTGTGAGACCGCGATCACCAACGGCCTCGTCCTCGTCACGGGGGAGATTACGACGAAGACCTACGTCGAAATCCCGAACATCGTCCGCCAGACGATCCGGGAGATCGGCTACACCTCCTCTGAAATCGGCTTCGATGCCGAGACGTGCGGCGTCATCACCGCGATCGGGCAACAGTCGCCCGATATCGCGGGGGGCGTCGACCGTTCGTGGGAAGCGCGCCACGGGCAGATCGAGACCTCCGACCTCGACACGGGAGCAGGCGACCAGGGGATGATGATCGGCTTCGCCTGCACCGAGACGCCGGAACTGATGCCGCTTACGATCTCGCTCGCCCACCGGCTGACGCGCCGGCTCTCCCAGGCCCGGAAGAGCGGCGAATTGCACTGGCTGCGGCCCGATGGCAAGAGCCAGGTGACGATCGAGTACGGCGACGACTGGCAGCCGCTGCGGGCCGAGGCCGTCGTCATCTCCACCCAGCATGCCCCGGATGTGGACAACGAGACCATCAACACCGACGTGCGCGAGCACATCATCGGCACGATCGTGGACAAGTCGCTCATCGACGACCGGACGAAGGTGTATGTGAATCCTTCCGGCCGGTTCGTGGTGGGCGGGCCGCGAGGCGACGCCGGGCTGACGGGACGCAAGATCATCGTCGACACTTATGGCGGGATCGCCCGGCACGGAGGCGGCGCCTTCAGCGGAAAGGACCCGACAAAGGTCGACCGCTCGGGCGCCTATGCGGCCCGCTGGGTGGCCAAGAACATCGTCGCTGCGGGCCTGGCCACGCGGTGCGAATTCATGCTCTCGTACGCCATCGGCGTGGCGCAGCCGACGAGCATCGGCGTCGAGACCTTCGGCACCGGCGTCGTCGAAGACACGGTGATTCTGCAGGCGGTGCGCAAGCACTTCGACCTGCGGCCGGGTGCCATCATCCGCGACCTGAACCTGCGAAGGCCGATCTACCGGCCAACCGCGGCCTATGGGCACTTCGGCCGGACCGACCTCGACCTGCCGTGGGAAGACACTTCACGGGCCGTTGACCTCCGAACGACGGCCGGACGGTAGAATCCCGCACAGTGGACGCAATCCTCCTGGTCGGTGGGCAGGGCACCCGCCTCCGCCCGCTCACGAGCCACCGGCACAAGAGCCTGGTGCCGCTGCTCAACCGGCCGGCGATTGAGTACCTTTTCGACTGGCTCGAGCGATCCGGCTTCGGACGGGTGGTGCTCGCCCTCGGCCAGGCGAACGAGGACCTTGCGAAGGCCTACCCGGGCGGGATGCGCGGCGCGCTCGAGATCGTGCCGATCCTCGAGCGCGAACGCCTCGAAAGCGGCGGCGCGATCCGCAACGCCGTCCACGCCGCGGGCATCGCCGGCCGCTTCGCCGTCCTGAACGGCGACATCTACGTGGACTTCGATTTCGGGCCGGCGCTCGCCGAACACATCGAACGCCAGGCCGACCTGACGATGGCCCTGAAGGAGATGCCCGATCCCTCGCAGTTCGGCGTCGCCGTCGTCGATGACACGGGGCTGATCACGGGGTTCGTGGAGAAGCCGCCGCCAGGAACGGCGCCGAGCAATCTCGTGAACGCCGGGGTCTGGATCTTCGAGCCTGGCCTGGTCGACGAGATCCCACGCGGCGCGGTGCGGGTGGAGGAGACGCTGTTCCCTTCGCTGGTGGCGCGGCGGCGGACGGTGCTCGGCCACCAGTTCGACGGGATGTGGGCCGACCTCGGGACATCCGCGCGCTACCTGCAGGCTTCGAAGGAACTGCTGGAGGAACGCAACGCGGTCGCCCCGGGGGCGAGGCTCGCGTCCACCGGACTCCTCAAAGGGACGGCCGTCGGCGCGAGCTGCCTCTTGCAGATGAGCTCCAGCGTGGAGGACTCGATCCTCTGGGAGCATGTGACTATCTCAGCGGGCGCGCAGGTGAAGGACTCAATCCTGGCCGACAACGTCTTCGTGGGGGTGGGCGCTGTACTGAACGGCGTTGTCGCCGGCAGGGGCGCGCAGATTGGGCCGGGTGCGGTCGTCCCGCCGGGCACGAGCATCGAAGCGGGCGGCCGCTATGATGGTGGCCAATGACTGAGAACCCTGTCCACTTCGGAACCGACGGCTGGCGAGCGATCATCGCAGAGACGTTCACCTTCGAGAACGTGATGGCCTGTGCCCAGGCTTCGGCGGACCATTTCGCCGCCACCTACGGCAAGGCGCGGCCGATGATCGTCGTCTTGCCGAACGCCAACTGGCACGACAGCTCGGTGCTCGAGACCGGCGGCGCGCGCACGACATCACCAGCGGCGGCCGCGGCGCGGCCGGGTGCGCCGGCGATCCCGGCGCAGGACTACACCATCGCCGAGCAGGAGATCGTCAACGGAATCATCCCCCACGTCGAGGCGCACTACCGTGTCGCGCCAGGGCGCGACCAGCGCGCCATCGCGGGGCTCTCGATGGGCGGCGGGATCACGATCGCCGTTGGCCTCAAGCGCCTCGACCTCTTCTCGGCGGGCGCGCAGTTCAGCCCCGGGATGTTCGGCGGCGCC
>CALMIW010000095.1 GCA_937864275.1 uncultured Dehalococcoidia bacterium | reverse complement strand
GCGTGAGGACAAGCTGGCACTGAGCTATTCGCTTCCCTCGGAAACCCCTGCGCCTTTGGGGATCGGGAGAAGCGAAACCGACGTCGAGTCGTTCGGACATACGCTCACCGCAGATTGGCAGCTCGAATCCATCGGTGGGGTGAGCAATCTCGCAATAAAATCCATCACGGGTTATCGCGAAGTCGACGACAACGAGCCGACTGACTTTGACGGAACGCCGATTCGTTGGGCCGATTTCGACATCTACCAGACGCTGGAAACCTTCCAACAGGAATTCCAGTTCACCGGATCGATGGCGGATGAGCGAGTGCACTTCGTCAGCGGTATCTTTTACTACACCGAAGAGGCAGATGCCGTACTCCCCGGTGTGTTTGGTTTCGGCACCGTCCGGAACACACCCAGCTTCGAGACCGACAACGAAGCGTTTGCGCTGTATGGGCAAGTGGACTGGACGCCCCAGATCCTCGATGACCGACTCACCATCACCGCGGGTGCTCGCTACAACCAGGAGACCAAGCGGCTGCTCAACGCGACCACGGTAGTCGATCAGCCGGTTGGGGCTGGCAACGGCTTGGTGCTGACCTACGTCGATAGTGTGTCGGAAGACTACGACAACGTGAGCCCCACTTTTACCGTTGCCTACAATCTGGCAGAGGACATCAGTACCTATCTGCGCTGGTCCAAAGGTTACAAGAGCGGCGGCTTCAACGGCCTTGGCGCCACCGCGGTCGAGGCGAGGACCCTGTTCGACCCTGAATTTGCCTGGAACTACGAGGTCGGTGCCAAGTCGACGCTCGCGGGCGGGCGCGTGCAGGCGACCCTGTCGCTGTTCCGTCTCGACTTCGAGGACCTGCAGCTGCGCGACCGCAAGCTCACCATTCCGGGTGACGAGAGCAGCGCGATCGTGAACATCATCAATGCGGCGCAAGCGCGGATCCAGGGCGCTGAACTGGAGTTCATCGTCGCGCCGACGCGGAACTTCCGTCTCTCCGGTCATCTGGCGCTGCTCGACTCCGAGGTCACCGAGGTGGTCCCGGGCTCCACCACGATCGTCGGCCTGGATCTCCCTCGATCGCCGAAGTCCACCTACGGCGTATCCGCCAACTACGGGAGTCCGCTAGGCGAATCCGGTCGGCTGGACCTGCGCGCCGACTGGCGCCGCACCGGCAAGCAGTACTACGACATCAACGAACCGCCCGCCAGCCAGGAAGCGGCGTACGACCTGGTCGATCTGCGGATCGGGTTCACGCCTCGCAGCGGCGCCTGGGGCGTCGCAGCCTGGTGCAAGAACGCCCTCGACGAGGAGTACCGCTCGCACACGCAGCAGATCCTCGCCGGCCGCGCCGCCATCACCCAGGTCGGCGATCCCCGCCAGTGCGGCCTCAGCGCGAACCTCAACTTCGGCGAGGCGCGCTGAAAGCCGCTGGCCCAGCCACCCGCGCACCAGCCCGCCGCCCGGAGCGAAAATAGATCGGATCGATTTTTGAATGGTAGGGCGCCCCGTTGTCGCCGTGTCCGGTTCGCCTGGCAGCGGTGCGTTGGCGCATCGGTGTCGCTGCCTTCGGCGGGTAGGATCAGGCATGCCGCCACGGGGAAGCCGGCGCATGGCGACCCCCAATCGGTGAGCACCTGGAAGCGCTAGAGGAGACGGCGCGCAAGGCAAGCGCGTCACCCTCTGGCTGGCGTCCGCTCGATCATCGGCATGGGCCTGCCCCTCGCGGCCCGCGAGATCACCTGAAGCTCAGCGCGCCGGCGCGATCGACAGCTCCGTCAGCACATACTCCCGGTCGTTCTTCACGTCCGTCTGTCGCACCAGCAGGCGGTCCTCGCCCGCGACCCACATCTCGAGCGGTTCGAGGCCTTCCAGGCGGTAGCGCACGGCGTCGAAGTTGCCGGCGGGCGTGCTCACCTTCTCGACGCCGAGGCGCGTGAACCGGGCCTCCGTCAGGAAGCCCGCCACCTGCGCGTCGCCGCGCGGCGCGGCGTTCAGCACGTAGACGCTCGAGGTCTGCGGCGCGGTCGAGTCCGGGTCCTCGGACCAGTAGTACCAGCCGTTCATGATCTCGCCGTGGTGCACGACGGAGATGTCCTGCGGCACGGGCAGCGTCGTCTCGATCCGTCCCTTCGGGCCGAAGGCGACGGCGTTCATGACATTCCCGGAGACGGTGACGTACATGGAGCCCTTGAAGCCGTCGCGCGTCCAGTAGCTGGCATAGGTCTCGAGCGGTCGGAAGCGGGCATCCACGCGGGTCATCAGCGTCTGCTGGCCGTTGACGGCCCGGAAGTCCTTGCTGATGAAGATCTGGCGCGTGCCGTCGGGATGGACCAGCAGCTGGAAGTCCTCGCCGCCGCGGATCCGCCCGTCGCTGAGGGTGCGGAACACCATCTTGCCGGTGACCTTGCGGACGATGCTGGTGTTCGCGCCGGTGTTCTCGGCCGGGGTGGGCTCGGCGTGGGCGGAACCGGCGACGACGACCGAGGTGGCGAACAGGGCCAGCAGCGTCAGGTGCATCGTCGGTCTCCAGCGGTAGCTGTCGCGGTAGTTTGGGGGTCGACTCCATTCTCCTTCATGGGCGAGAAGGTCGTTTCCCGCTGCCGTCGTCCAGGTGGATGCCAGTAAGGGAAACCCGGTGTGATGGCCGTTCGCGGACAGGAGATGATTGCGCCCGGCATCCGACTGGACGATAAAGGCAGGGCGGGTCGACGCGCCCGCAGCCAGCGGCACCGGCGGGGCGGGCCCGGCGGAGGC
>CALMIW010000094.1 GCA_937864275.1 uncultured Dehalococcoidia bacterium | reverse complement strand
GAGAACGCCTTGCAGTAGGTGCGTCGTGGACGCTCGAGCGCGGTGGCGAATCCTCAGGCTCCACGTCGAGGACCAGGTGCCCCTCGCGCGCTTAGCTCGCGAGACCGATGTTGGGCTGCGGACCCTGGAGCGCTGGCACGCCCGCTACCGCGCCGACGGCTACGCCGGACTGGAGACAGCCTCGCGAGCGGACACCGGCTCCCGCCGCCTTCGGCCCGACCTCGTCCACCTGATCGAGGGCCTGGCACTGAGCAAGCCGCGGCCGGCCATCGCCACCATCCACCGCAAAGTCACCGGCATCTGCGCCGCCCGGAGATGGCCGGTCCCCTCCTACTCGGTGGTCTGGGACATCGTGCGGACCCTGGATCCCGGCATGGTCACCCTCGCCCTGGAGGGCGCAGCGTCCTACCGCGACAAGCACGAGCTGGTGCTCCGCCGGCAAGCAGAGCTGCCCAACGCGATGTGGCAATCCGATCACACCATGCTCGACATCCTGGTGGTGGGCACCGACGGCAAGCCCGCACGGCCATGGCTGACAACGATCCTCGACGACTGCTCCCGGGCGGTCTGCGGCTACACAGTCTTCCTGGGCGC
The DNA here is from genome assembly GCA_937864275.1 of uncultured Dehalococcoidia bacterium. Lineage (GTDB taxonomy): Bacteria > Chloroflexota > Dehalococcoidia > Tepidiformales > Tepidiformaceae > Amarobacter. The sequence continues at coordinate 3,529 of CALMIW010000094.1, read as the reverse complement.
ACCGTCGGCGATGGCCGAGACCATTTGATCGAGGTGAGGGTCGAGTTGCCTTGAAGTGCCGAGCGCACCTGCCAGCGTGCGATCGGCCATAAGATGCCTGCACCTTCCTTTGGAGCCGCGCGATGACCGAACTGGCCTTTGCCAAGATCAACTTCCGGGTACGCGACCTCGACGCAGCCGTGGACTACGCGACGAACGTCCTCGGGGCGACGGTTATCCGGAAGAGCGCTCCGATCTCCTTCGGGCAGATGGCCATGGTCCAGCTCGGCGGTCTCGTGATGGAGATCATCGCGCCGGCCAGCCCGGACAGCCCGCTGGCGCAACTCATCGAGAAGCGCGGCGAGGGCATCGACTCGATCGGCTTCACTGTCGCGGACGTCCACTTCGCGTCGGACGCGATCGAGGGGGCCGGCGGGCGGATGACCGGCAGCCAGGGCGGCGGCGTGGACGACATGGCCTGGCTCCACCCGAAGAACCCGCTCGGCCTCTCCCTGGAACTGCTCCGAAGTGACTTCTGGGCAGGCGCGGTGAAACCGCAGTAACACTGCCGTTTCCGCCGGCCTGCCAGGCAAGACGGCACGCGCGAGTTTGTACATCGCTGTTTAAACGCCCTACGGGCGACTTTGTCGAAATTCGTTGACATCCGTTCGCCAAAGGCTAACGATCTGCGTGCCGGCTATCCCACAAGGAAGTCGAGCTTGATTGGCCTGGTCTCACCCATCGTCCGCCTGGACCCGAGTGGCCGGTACGGATAAGGCAAAGAGCTATCGCGGCGCTACTGGGCGCCGGTCCGCTCCCCCTCCCGAACCCCGCTCACTGAGGCGGGGATCGTTGTTTCCGGGACAGTCCGAGGGGACGAACGCGGCAATGCGCACCATGATGTCCGGCAAGATTCACCGGGCAACCGTTACCGAGGCGAACCTCGACTACGAAGGTTCGATCACCCTGGACCCGGACCTGATGGAAGCGGCCGGGATCCTGCCGTACGAGCAGGTCGCCGTCGTCGACGTGACCAACGGAGCGCGGCTCGAAACCTACGCGATCAAGGGCGAACGCGGCTCGGGCGAAGTCTGCGTGAACGGCGCGGCGGCCCACCTGGTCCACCGTGGCGACACCGTCATCATCATCGCCTACCAGCAACTCACCGAAGTGGAAGCACACACCATCGCGCCGAAGAAGGTCTTCGTCGATGACCTCAACCGCATCAAGAACGTCGAACACGGCGACGGCTTCTCGCACAACCCGCGCGAAGCCGCCCTGGCGCACTGAGCTTCGAGGAGAGGGACAAATGGGACGCATCTCGGTTCATCAGCTGAAGCAGTGGAAGGCCGACGGCAAGCGGTTTGCCATGATCACGGCCTACGACTATCCATCGGCGCGGCTCGTCGAGCAGGCCGGCATCCCGATCATCCTGGTCGGCGATTCGGTCGGTAGCGTGGTCCTTGGCTACGAAAGCACCGTCCCGGTGACGATGGAGGACATCCTCTACCACACGCGGGCCGTGGTCCGCGCGACCAGCAAGGCGATCGTCCTCGCCGACATGCCCTTCATGAGTTACCAGGCGAACGCCGACGACGCGGTCCGCAACGCCGGCCGCCTGCTGCAGGAAGGTGGCGCCACGGCGGTGAAGCTCGAGGGCGGCAGCCACGTCGCCCCACTCGTCCGGCGGATGGTCGAAAGCGGCATCCCGGTGATGGGCCACCTCGGCCTGACGCCGCAATCCGTGAACCAGTTCGGCGGCCACAAGGTGCAGGGCAAGACGCCGGCCGCGGCCGCGAAGCTGCTCAACGACGCGCGCGCACTCGAAGAGGCCGGCGCCTTCGCGGTGGTCCTGGAGACGATCCCGGCCCCGCTGGCCCAGATGGTTACCGAACGCATCTCGATCCCGACCATCGGGATCGGCGCGGGGCCAAACTGCGATGCGCAAGTCCAGGTATTCCACGATATGCTTGGCATCTATGACGACCGCCGCACGCTGAAGCACGCCAAGCGCTACGCGGTCCTCGGCGAGACTATCCGCGAAGCGGTGCGAAGCTACATCGGCGAAGTTGAGGGCGGCGAGTTCCCGACGAAGGAACACAGCTTCGAGATGGACGAGGCGACGCTCACCGAGCTCGCCTTCGCCTGAGCGAAAGAACCCGCCGGGGGCAGCCTCTGCTCCCGGCTCCTCGGGACTTCTGGAGGTCTCGATGGCCGACCATCAATGGAACACGATGCGGGATGCCCGCTTCCTTCTCGACCAGGACACGCGCCCGCCGAACCCCGTGCCGCCCGTGGTGCTCACCACTCCCGCCGCGATGCGGCGCTGGCGCGCGGCCAACACAGGCACCGTCGGTTTCGTGCCAACGATGGGCTATCTCCATGAGGGCCACATGGACCTCGTCCGGCGCTCCATCGAAGAGAACCTGCATACCGTCGTCAGCATCTTCGTGAACCCGACGCAGTTCGGGCCGCACGAAGACTTCTCGCGCTATCCGAGGGACGAGGTACGCGACCTCGCCCTCCTCAGCGCCGCCGGCGTCGACGCCGTCTATCTCCCGGGCGCCAACGACATGTACCCGGAGGGTTACCAGACCTACGTGGACGTCGAGCGTGTGACCCAGCCCCTCGAGGGTGCGGCCCGGCCCGGCCACTTCCGGGGCGTGACCACCGTCGTCCTCAAGCTGTTCAACGCAGTCGGCCCCGACCGTGCCTACTTCGGCAGGAAAGACGCACAGCAACTGCGCGTCGTCCAGCGGATGACGCGCGACCTGGACCTCGGCGTGGAGGTTGTGCCCTGCGACATCGTGCGCGAGCCGGACGGCCTCGCGATGAGTTCGCGAAACGTCTACCTCTCGCCGGAACAGCGGAGCGCCGCGACGGTGCTCAAGCGCTCGCTCGATGAGGCGCACCTGCGCTGGGCCGGGGGCGAACGCGATGCAGATACCCTCCGGGCGACCGTGTCCCGCTTCATCGACGACGAGCCCCTGGCCGAACTCGACTACATCTCCCTCGCCGACAACGAGACGCTCGAGGAGCTCTCCGGGTCGGTCGTCCGCCCGGCGTTGCTCTCGATGGTCGTGAAGTTCGGCAAGACGCGCCTTCTCGACAACATGGAGCTTGCCTGATCTCGGCTACTATCCGCGGCATGGACAAGAAGCCGAAGAAGAAGCTCATCGCCCCGCTGGTCATCTGGGACCTGGCCTGGAAGCTCATGGCAATTCGCCGGGCCGTCCAGCGGCGAGAGTACAAGTGGGTCGCGGGGCTCGCGGTTTCGAACACCGTGGGGCTCGTGCCGATGTACTACCTCTGGCGCACGCGCGGCGCGGAAGCGGACCTCGCGGAACCGGAGCCTGAACGCTCGCTCTGAGAACCGCCCCCCGTGGGATGAACGAAGGCCGCGCCCGGTGGACGCGGCCTTCATCGCGAGAGGTGGTTGAGTAAGGAAAAGACTGGTTTAGCCGGCGACGCCGACGTCCACAGCCGTGGACTCGTAGATGAGCTGTGCGAGCCGGTTGTAATGGCGGGCCAGTGCCATCTCCAACAAGAT
>CALMIW010000093.1 GCA_937864275.1 uncultured Dehalococcoidia bacterium | reverse complement strand
GCGCCGAGGTAGCGCTTCTCATCCGCCGCCTTCGCATGCGGCTTGGCATTCCACCCGAACGGCTCCAGGTGATTTGCACCAGCGCCAGCTTCAAAGACCCCGATTACGCCGTTCAGTTCGGCGCGCAACTGACCGGCAAGGATGTAAGGGAATTCCGGAAGGTGCAGGGAGACCTCAACCTGCGCCCCGGCGAGAGCCCCGGCACGGACACCGATGTGCAGGCCCTCGCGTCCGTGGATCTTCAGCGCTTCTACGAGGCCGACTCCGACGCCGCCCGCCTGGCCGAGGTTAAACCGTTCCTCAAGTACCGGGGCATTACGGAGCCCTCAGACCTGCAGCGCTCCCTCTACGACGCCCTCGTGTCGTTTCCACCGATGGCCCTGCTCATCAATCTCACCATGAAGGAAGCCCGGCCGGTTGATGGTCTCGGCGAAGCCCTCTTCGGTGGAACTGCACCCGCCGAGGCGGCGCGGGCGGTCACCAACCTCATCGCGCTTGGCAGCGTGGCGCGTCCTACGCCGGCAGAACCGGGATTGCTGCCGTGCAGAGTGCACTCTTTCCACCGTGGCCTCGCCGGCCTCTGGGTCTGCATGGACCCGCAGTGCTCCGCCCTTCCGGCTGACCAGCGCGGAGGCGTCTGCGGCAAGCTGTTCAGCCAGCCAAGGGATGCCTGCGATTGCGGCGCCCGTGTGCTGGAGTTGTTCACCTGCCGCAACTGCGGCACCGCCTATGCCAGGGCATACACCAACGACATCGACGACCCGAACTTTCTGTGGCCGGAGGCAGGCGGCGCATTCCGCACCCTCTCCGAAGAGTTCGACGCACTGGCACCCATTGACCTGCTCTTGGAGCCGCCCGTCAACAGGGAGGGCGTGGAACCAGCGGAATATGACCTTGTGACGGGACGGCTGAATCCCAAGAAACTCGGCGCACGAAATCGCCAAGTCTTCCTGCGCAGCGGCCGGGCCGTTCCGCCCGATGCCGATGACGAGCCGCGGACCGCCGCACCCGGCGAGTTCCGCCCCTGCGCCATCTGCGGCGAATCGGCGTCCTTTGGCCGCTCGTCCGTCCAGGATCATCAGACCAAGGGTGACCAGCCGTTCCAGGCGCTGATCGCCAGGCAGCTTCAGGTTCAACCCCCCAGTTCCGTCCCGGCCACCAAGCTCGCACCGCTCCGCGGGCGCAAGGTCCTGATCTTTTCCGACTCGCGACAGACCGCCGCCCGGCTCGCGCCGAACATCCAGACATACTCCACACAGGACGCCATGCGGCCACTGATCGTGGCCGGATACGCCAAGCTCATCCGCTCGCCGATCCTGGCGCAGCTCTTGTCGCTTGAGGACCTCTATCTCGGCGTCCTCATCGCGGCCAAGCAACTCGGCGTCCGTCTCCGTCCTGAACTCAAGGCCGGCGAGACTTTCCAGGATGAAGCGGTCGTCGAGGAGGCGGTTAGGACCGGCGCGATCGCCAGGGATACGGACCTGCTGCAGTTGCTCGTGCGGCTCCGCGTATCGGCTCCCCCGGAGTCGTTGCTAAGAGCGATCACCAAGTCGCTCGGCGACCGCTACTACGGCCTGGAATCGCTCGCCATCGCTTCACTCGTGGAGCGCGCCGAGCACTCGCCGAGAATCAAGGCGCTGCCGGCAGTTCCCGGTTACGCCGTGTCTGACGACGAGAAACTCGCACTGGCGCGAGCATGGCTTCGCTGTTGGTCGCGCCCCGGACTGTGGCTGAGCCGGATGCCACAGGCATGGTGGCTTGTCGAGGTGCAATCCCACTCTGGCAAGTTCAAGGACATGCAACGACTGCTGCGCGACAAGCCGGCCCGTCAGGTCTTCGACCGCGATTGGCTTCCGCAGCTTCTGGCCATCTTCGGCGACCAACTGGCTCCCGGCAAGTTCCGCATGAAAGGGAGCGAGCTGTCACTCTCCATTGGTGGAGCTTGGGCCTACTGTCAATCGTGCCGCACAGCGCAGCGCCCCTTCCCCGGCAGGGCCACCTGCGTCAACTGCGGCCAGGATGCCGCGGTTCCCATCAACCCGGACGCGGACCCGGTCTTTGCCGCCCGCAAGAGCTACTACCGGGCGAGTACGGTCAATGCCCTTCTCGCTACGCCGCGGCCGCCGATGGCCCTCATCGCCGCGGAACACACTGCTCAGCTCAACACCGCCCAAGCAGAGGATGTGTTCTCCAAAGCTGAGGAACACGAACTGCTTTTCCAAGACGTCGATTTGGGAGTGGACACCACCGGACGCGATCGTCCGGCCATCGACGTTCTCTCGTGTACCACGACGATGGAGGTGGGCATCGACATCGGCACGCTCTCCGGCGTGTCGCTGCGCAACATGCCGCCCGCCCGCGCCAACTACCAGCAGCGTGCCGGCCGCGCCGGCCGCCGCGGCAACGCGGTGGCGACGGTGACCGCCTTCGGCAGTGCCGACAGCCATGACGAGCACTACTTCACCCATCCCGATCAGATGATCCGGGGCGCGGTGGACGATCCGACGCTGACTCTGTCGAATCCCGAGATCGCCCGGCGGCACGTCACCGCTTACCTACTCCAGCGATACCACCAGGACAAGCTGCCTGACATCGAGCCCGAGGCGCAACCGCACCTCTTCGCCGTGCTCGGCACGGTGTCTGATTTCAAGGACCCGCACTCCGTGCTGAATCGAGCCGATCTCGGCGCATGGCTCCGCACCAACGAGGACAACCTCAAGCGTGAAGTGCTGGCGTGGCTTCCGGCCGAGATGTCCCAGGAAGACCGCGTGAGCATGGCGGACAATCTCATCGATGGCACCCTACAGCCGATCGATTCGGCGATCGAGTATCAGCCCGCGGTGCCGGCCGAGCCCGCCGCCGCAGCACCGGCGGCCCCGGATGCTGAAGAAGCGAGCGAGCCCCCGCCAGAGACACCTGACGAAGAGGGCGAGGAACGGCCCGTGCACAACGCCACGTCAGAGAACCTCCTGGATCGCCTGCTCTACAAGGGCGTACTGCCCAGGTACGCCTTTCCCACCGACGTGTCCGCCTTCCACGTTTTCGATCCCGAGCGATCGACTCGGTTTCGTCCCGCATTCCGGTTCACCCCGTCACAGGGACTGCCTGCCGCCTTGTCCCAATACGCCCCCGGCAAGGAGGTTTGGATCGCCAGCCGGCTCTGGACGTCGGGGGCGATCTACTCGCCCATGCGGGACGATCGCTACCGGGCATGGCAGGTGCGCAGGTACTACTACGAGTGCAAGTACTGCCACTATGCCCGTACGGTAAGTCTTGAGGAAGGCACCCGCGGCGAGGTGAAGGACTGTGAAGCGTGCGGCGGCGCCGGGACGTTCGGCCCGGCCACTTACTGGCTGCGCCCGCCGGGCTTCGCGCACCCGGTGTTCAAGGAGGAGGGAACGTCCCCGGATGACCAGCCAGCCCGCAGTTACGCCACACGCGCCAAGCTGACCATGCCGACGCCGCTCGACGAAGACAGATGGGTCCGACTTAACGACCGCGTGCGGGTCCATTCCACGAGGCAACACCTTCTCGTCACCAACCGCGGGCCCCGCGAGGAGGGATACACATACTGCACCAAATGCGGCCTGATCGAGCCCACCGCATTGCCCAACGGCATTGTGGGCGCAGCGCACCGCAAACCGTTCCCCGATCAGCGCGAGCCGATGTGCGCAGGCGGTGGGGCCACCAAGGGTCTGGTGCTCGGTACGGACTTCATCAGCGACGTGCTTCTGATCTCTCTGAGCGTCGAGGCGCCGCTAACGCTCATCCCGAGTCTCTTGGCCACGGATGTGGCACTGCGAACCATCAGCGAAGCGCTCACCAAGGCCGCGTGCATGCGACTGGAATTGGAGGCCAACGAGCTGCAGGCCGAGTACCGTCCGGCGCTCACCGTCGCCGGGCGTGACGGCCGCGAGGCAGAGATATACCTCTACGACACCCTGCCGGGCGGGGCGGGTTTCGCGCAGCGCGTCGGCGGGCTTGGACTGTCCGTCTTTGAGGACGCGCTGCGGACTCTTCAGGAGTGCCCGGCCAACTGCGATCGCTCCTGCTACCGCTGCCTGCGCAGCTACAAGAATAAGTTCGAGCACGACCTTCTGGATCGCCACGTCGGCGCAAGCCTTCTGCGCTTCGTCCTCCACGGCGAGCCGCCGGCGCTCTCACTCGAACGGCTCGATCGGTCTACCGAGTTGCTCTTCCAGGATTTGGAGCGACACGGCATCGATGGCCTGACGCTCAACCGAAACGCCCCCGTAACGGTCCCGGGCCTCACGGGCGTCGTCGCCCCGATTCTGGCCACGCCTCGCAAGGGCGGTCAGGTTGTCATTGGCCTGCACAGCCCACTTACCCCCGGCGCGTCATCCGACGATGGATTGAACCAACTCAAGGAGTTCTCGCTCGCCGTTCCTGTCGTCCTTGTCGATGAGTTGGTGGTCCGCCGAAACCTCCCCAGCGCCACCGCGTCGCTTCTCGAAAAGCTCTCCTAGCCATGAACACACGATCCGCACCCATGTCGATTTGGACTACAGCGGGTCCGGCGTCCTGGCCTGAGCCGCCAGCCGAAATGACCGTGAGTACCCTGGCTGAAATCGAGGCCTGTCCTCGCCGCTGGGCGTTGAGCATGGCTGCGTATCCAGAACTGTGGACAGAACGCGGGTATCCACCCAGGATTCATCTGAAGGCGCTTGCCGGCTCTGTTGTGCATAGCGTTCTTGAGACCGTGACCAAGGAACTCGCCCGCGCTGGCTGCCCGTCCGTTCAGGATGCCTCTGCGGTCGCCGCGTTGCAGCGCCTCGGCGGACTGTCGCACATTGTCGCTAAGGCAATCGATCAACACGTGGGCCGACTCGCCACTAATCCACGCGCAGGTCGCACCCTCGACCATTTTTCACGATCCCTCAGAACGCAACTACCAGAGATTCGCACTCGCGTGCAAACGATGCTGTGCCGTTGCCATTTGCCGCAGAGCAGCCCGGCTCCCGCCGCGGGAGGACGACCACGTTTCCGAGGACCGCTCGCACTGGGCGTGCACTGTGAGGTCGAACTGCGTGCCCCGCACCTTCAATGGAAGGGCAAGGCCGATTTGCTTTCACTCTCCCCAAGCACTTGCGAGATCACCGATTTTAAGACAGGCGAACCGGCGGAAGAGCATCGCTTCCAGGTCCGGACATACGCCCTCCTGTGGAGCCGCGACGGTGAGGTGAACCCAGTCGGCCGGCTGGCTGGGCGCTTGCTTCTGGCCTACCCAACCGGCGACGTAGATGTGCCAGCGCCCACTGCCGATGAGTTGAGCGAGTTGGAGCAGCAACTCGTGGCGCGGGGAGCGGCAGCTCGCCTAGCAGTCTCCACGCACCCTCCGGCGGCACGCCCCGATGCACAACGCTGCCGGTACTGTGGCGTGCGCCAACTGTGCGATGCATACTGGCTTGCTGACACGCAACGTGCCCTCGCCGAGCAGGACGGACAGCGCTCATTTGGCGATATCGAGGCCACCATTGTCAGTCGCCACGGGCCATCCAGTTGGGACATCGTTATCCACAGTCTCCTTGGCATTGAAGGGGAGCAACACGGCCTGCTCAGAACGAATGTGCAAGTCGAGTTGCGGATCGGCGACCGACTTCGGCTTCTAGATGCCGCCGTTGCTGACCCTCGCGATGATTCCGGTCCAGTGGTTATTACATTGGGCGTCCTGAGCGAGGTCTACAGCACCAATGCTCCCGGCTGAGCAGTCAGTATTCGATGGCGCGGTCACGCCGCGCCGATGTCATACGTCGTCTCTGCGCCGGCATCGGGACCGTCGATGTACTTGGCGGTCAGCAGCGCTCCGATCTGCTCTACCGTGAGTGACCGGAAATCGGGGCAGCGTTCAGCGCGAGGGATTATCCATCGCTCCCTCGCGAGTTTCGCGATGTCGGCGACGGAGAGAAGGTCGTCATATTTTGGACGCTTCCGCTTGCCATTCAGAATCTGGCAGGCATTGGTTGCTAGTTCAGTGATGAAGACTTCTCGCTTGATCCCGTGACGGAGCAACTCGGGCCGCAGCCCGACGAGTCCCATTGCCAGTCGCAGTGCGCGAAGTCGCCAATTCGGACCGTCACCGAACTTGAATCCCTTAGCATACTTTCGTCGCCTTCGACGGAGATAGACCCGCACTTCCTCGAAGACCGATTCGGGAATGTGAAAATGGCCCCAGCCCTCTGTATAGCCGAGAGGCTTGAGGTAGGTAGTTGAGCCGAGGCGAACCCGGTTGTAGACCGAGGATCGACCCAGCGCCGATGTCGTGGTTACCGCGACAAGTTCTGCATGCTTCCGCTTCTGCGAGATGATCCCCTTGGTGGTGTGGTAACGCTGGCGAAACGTGTCACGCACCTCGATGGAGCGGATGAGGGAGGCGACTAGCTTGCCGCCGAGCAGCCGGTTGTAGGGCGGGAGCGAGCCAAGCACAAACGCGTCGAGCATTCCAACAAGCCGTTTCTTGCGGTCATCGGAAGTCCAGCCGATGTATCGGTCGCGCACGCGAAGGTTGAAGACAGGGTCACCCAAAGCGATAAGCCCAATGAGCTTGTCATTGTGCCGATCCCACACGAGAAAACGCATTCGCCTGCCATACCCCTGCGAGACGGGCACGCTCCATGTGAGCGACGCCAATCGAAAGAGATTCGACTGCCAAGTGCCTGCTTCGACTAGTTCCAACTCTGGCGTGATTGCCGATGGCACGACTTCTGCGCCCGACGCGAAGTGACACTGAAGCAGCGGCCACTGTTCAGCGACGAATGCTGCCTCGGTCTCCAAACGCTGAGCTCTTTGAGCAGAATGCATGCTGCGCAGCGTGGCCTTGCCTTCCGACGGTGGCATGAGAGCGCCATTGGTAGCCTTGGTGAAGCCGAGTTCCTTGAGGTGCCGTCGGAGTGCACGTTTGATCCGGGATTCGAGCGTAAAGAGCGGAATCGACGCGATCGCCCGCTTCGAGTCTTCTGGACGCGATCGAGCCGGTCGGCGGGTCAGGGGTCGTGATCTGGTGCTCGGTGCGTCGGCCATTCCTCTGCTTCTCCTCGGAACTTGAGCGGTGCTTCGACCGCGTTTCAGGCGAATCCCACACGACGTCCCGCCTCGGGCAGGTATCTGGCCCGTTTTGACCCAGGTTGTAGGCCAGAAACCTCGCGAGTTCGAAATAGCCAGTGCGGCCAACGATGTCTGTCGCGCACAGAACGGTGGAAGTCGGCATTGAACTATCGCCGTGGGTCATTGAGGCGGATGGTAGCGGATTCTGGAGGCGGTTGCCCCGGCCCATGGGCCGTTCTCGCTGCGCTGCTGCTCCTGCGCTGACGTGGGCAAGTCTCGATACGCCAACACCGGTTACCTCTCTGCTGGGTCGTCGAATGTGTCGCGCGACAAACGCGGCTGGTTAGCAGAGGGGTGTGGGCGAGGGAAGCGTCCCTCGCTGCATGCCACGACACGAAGCGCAGAGCATCCCGACGAAGGCGGGCTCGCTGTGCCTGCCAGCCCGCGCCATCGAACTCCTGGCCGCCGCGACGGTGCGGCTGATCGACGCGTGCGCCCATGATTCGGCTACCAGCATCGAGCATGCCAGTCCCCGTGGGGCGGCACTTGAACTCGCGGATCATGCCGCCCTCAGTGTGCCTACGGGTGAACGCCACCGTCCCGAACCGGAGAACCCAGGACGATGCTGCCCGAAGGAGCCTGAACGACGATGAAAACCGCCGCAACCAGACCGATCCAAGAACAGATAGACGAGCTCCGCGACATGCCCGTGTCGCGGCTCCGCCAGCGCTATGCGGAGGTCTTCGGCGAGCCGACGGCCTCCGGGAACCGCCAGTGGCTCTATCGACGGGTCGCTTGGCGCATCCAATCCCTGGCGGAGGGCGACCTTTCCGAACGGGCGCGGCGTCGGGCCGCGGACTTGGCCCGGGACGTCGACGTCCGGGTTCGGCCGCCCGGGGAACGGGCAACCGATGACGCCCGCGCCGGCACGCGGCTCGTGACGATCACCGGGCGGCTCGCGTCATCTGGAACCGACCGTCTGCCCGCGCCGGGCACCGTCCTGCGGCGCGCGTTCAAGGGCGCTGAGCACGAGGTCACGGTGCTTCCCCACGGCTTCGAGTATGAAGGGAAGGCGTACCGCTCCCTGTCGGCGGTGGCGACGGCGATCACCGGGTCGCACTGGAACGGGTTCCTGTTCTTCGGGCTGACCA
>CALMIW010000092.1 GCA_937864275.1 uncultured Dehalococcoidia bacterium | reverse complement strand
CGGAACTGCTCTCAGCCTGAGCTCGACTCGCCGCTTCGGCCTGATCGGCGGCGGCCCGCGCCAGGTATTCGTTCGCCATCGACTGGGAAGCCGTCGGCGCCTGCCATCCTCCCGGGTTCGCGGCGCCCGGCGGCGGCGCCCAGGGGTTGGCGGCGGGCGCCGCATACCCCCACGAAAAGTCGCACCCCTTCAGCCCTTCGAGCGGCGGCCGGCCGCCACCCGCGTCCTCGCCGACTGGGGCGCGACCGTGGTGAAGGTGGAGAGCACGACCTTCCTCGACGCCCTGCGCACGGGCCAGCCCTACAAGGACGGCATCGTCGGGCCTGAGCGCTCGGCGAACTTCTGCAACGTCAACATCGGCAAGCTCGGGGTCACGCTTGATCTCTCGAAGCCGGAGGGCCGAACTATCGCCCTCCGCCTGGCGGAATGGGCCGACGTTGTGGTCGAGAACTTTTCGCCAAAGGCGATGGCGGGCTGGGGGCTCGATTACGCCGCCCTCTCGGCCCGCAACCCGGGGCTGATCATGCTCAGCACCTGCCTCAGCGGGGGGAGTGGCCCCCAGGCTTCGCTGGCCGGCTACGGCACGATGGGCGCAGCCATCTCGGGATTCCACGAGTTGACCGGGTGGGCGGACCGCCCGCCCGCGGGTCCATTCCTCGCCTACACGGATTATGTCTCGCCGAAGTTCGTGGCAGCGAGCATCCTGGCGGCGCTGAACCACCGTGACCGCACCGGCCAGGGACAGCACATCGACCTCTCGCAGGCCGAGGCCTCGCTCCACTTCCTCGCGCCCGCGCTCCTGGACTACACCGTCAACCAGCGCCAGCGCTCCCGCGACGGCAACAACTCCGAAGAGTGCGCGCCGCACGGCGTGTTCCGCTGCGCCGGCGAAGACCGCTGGATCGCGATCGCGGCGACGAACCAGGCAGAGTGGAACGCGCTTTGCACCGTCGCCGGGCACCCCGAGTGGGCGGCCGACAGCCACTTCGCCATGTTCCAGCGCCGCTACGCCAACCGGGCGATCCTCGATCAACTGATCGAGGAGTGGACAGCCACGGCCGGCGTGGACGAGCTGGAGGCGCGCCTCCAGGCGGCCGGGATTCCCGCGCACCGCGTCTCCACCGCCGCCGACCTGCTCGATGACCCCCAGCTCAGGTCGCGCGGCCACTGGGCCGAAATCGAACAGGGCGAAGCCGGCACCGTAACGGTGGAAATGCCGCGCTTCAAGCTCTCACGGAGCGCATTCGTGCCGCCGCAGCCAGCGCCGACGCTCGGCCAGCACAACGACCTGGTTCTGCGCGAAATCCTCGGGATGAACGACGAGGAGATTGCCGCGCTTGCCGTCTCCGGAGCACTGGAGTAGACAGCGCGGTACGTCCAGGCTCGAGGTGCGCCAGATGGCAAGGAAAGTGCCACGGAAATTCTCGCTCCACGCGGGGTCGTCGCTGAGGAGGCGACCTACAGCGGGGAACACCACGAGCCAACCATCCAGCTGCTGGACTTCCAGGAAGGCGAGGCCGCAGGCACCGTGCTCCTGCGCTTCTGCAGCTACAACCATCGCGGCCAGTTCATGCGCGACCCGCTCCTGCTGAGCGAGACGGACATCACGGCACTCCGCGATGCGCTGGAGAGGGCGCCAAGAACAAAGGCACTGCTGCGGAGGCTGGTTGAATGACGGAATACCTGGTCCCTCCCGGCGGCTGGCGGGCTGTTTCCGGACGTCTGGCCGGGAAGGTCGCGGTCATCACCGGTGCGGGCTCGCAGAACGAGGGCGTCGGCAACGGCCGCGCGATGGCCGTCCTGTTCGCCCGCGAGGGAGCGAATGTCCTCCTTGTCGACCGCCGCATGGAAGCCGCCGAGTTGACGCGGACGTTCATCCAGGAGCAGGGTGCCGACGCCGCCGTGCCCTACGAAGCCGACGTGACGGACCCCGCCGCCTGCGACGCGATGATCGCCGCCGCCGCGGCGCACTGGGGGAGGCTCGACATCCTGGTGAACAACGTTGGGATCGGCGTGAGCCGCACCATCGCCGACGTGACGGACGAGGAGTGGGACCGCCAGATGCGCGTCAACGTCACGACGATGGTGAACGCGAGCCGGCCGGCCATTGCGGCGATGCGTAAATCCGGCGGCGGGGTGATCCTGAACACGTCGTCGATCGCCTCTCAGCGGGGCCGCGGGCTGGCGCCGTATGCCGCATCGAAGGGCGCCGTGGAAGCGCTCACCCGGGCGATGGCAGCCGACCACGGCCGTGAAGGCATCCGGGTCAATGCGATCGCGCCGGGGCCGGTCTACACGCCAATGGTGTATGCCCGCGGGATGAGCGACGCGACTCGCGGGGCGCGCCTGAAGGCGACGGCACTCGGCATCGAAGGCACGGCCTGGGACATCGGCTACGCGGCGCTGTTCCTCTGCTCCGATGAGGCGCGCTACATCACGGGTGTCACCCTGAACGTGGACGGCGGCGTGCTGGTGAACTGAGCCTGCGACTCAGTAGTTCAGCTTCAGCCCCGGCGTCGGCCAGTTGTCGAAGGCGATGAGCTTCCCAGTCGTGCTCAGGGTGGCGTAGAGCGTCCGCAGGCCCGGTCCGCCAAAGCAGGCATTCGTCGTCAGGACATCCGGACAGGCGTAGTGGGTCGCCTGGCCCGCCGGCGTGAACGAGGTCAGCCCACCGTTCACCAGGGTCGCCACGATGACGTTGCCCTCGCCGTCGACAACGAGCGAATCGCACATCGCGAAGTTGAACGGCGGGGCGCCCGGGACGGTACCGACGACATGGCGCATGCCCACCTGTCCCGGACCGACCAGGTCGTAGGCGTAGAGGCGTCCGGTCGGCGTTTCAGCCACGTAGAGGACCTTGCCGTCCGGGCTGAGTCCGATCCCGTTCGGCCCCTCCATGGGGAAGACGATCTCCTTGATCATCTTGCCGTCGGGCGAGGCGTAGAAGACGCCGGTGCGGTCCCGGTCGCGCGGGCGCGTCTTTCCGTGGTCGGTGAAGTAGAAGTTGCCTTCCGCATCGAAGACGAGGTCGTTTGGGCCCTTCAGCCGTTCGCCGTCGCACTCGCGGTAGAGCGTCGCCACCTCGGAGCCGTCGGGGCTCACCCGCTGGATCTGGCCGCCGATGTAGTCGGCCGGCTGCTCCCCGGGGAAGAGCCCAACCGTCCCGTCCGGGAGCGGCCGCTCCGTCCAGTGGAAGCCGCCATTCTGCGTGACGTAGATCGCGCCATCCGGGCCGATGGCTGCGCCGTTGGGCCCGCCGCCGGTGGTGGCGAAAACCGACTGCGTACCGTCCGCAGTAATGCGGGTGAGGCAGCCGGCGGCGATCTCCGTGACCAGGATGTCGCCGTTCGGCAGTTCGAGCGGGCCTTCGGGAAACTTCAGCCCGGTGGCAACGACGCGGAAATCCATCAGACAATCACCTCGCAGGAGTGCCGCGGATTGTGGCGTCCCGGTGTCTCTGTTGTCGATTGCTAAGGTCCGCAGATGCCGCCGTGGCCACCGACTTCGCCGACACTCACGTAGCGAAAGTCGCGCGACCAGCGCGGCCAACCGGCTGGGGAGATGAACACGTACTCCATCGTGTCGGGATCGATCAGGCGTTCGAGCCCTGTGAAGCCTGTCCCCAGCAATCCATCGGGTGCCGCGAAGGACACAAAGAGTCCCTTCGGCACGTAGGTGAACTCATCCGTCTGCCTGTCGAAAACCCAACTCTCGCCCGGTTCGGCGCAGGCGTCCGACCAGGCGATGTGGGTACCGTTGCCGCCCATCGCCAAACCGCGCTCCGTCATCGGCGTCGTGGCGATATGGGTGGCGCTGCCGGTTGAGAAGTCCACGGTGAAGATGTTGCTCAAGCCGTTCTGCGGCACGGTTGCTACCAGGAGTTCGCCGGTGCCAATTTGGAGGGCCGACTGAGCCTCGAACTCCAGCACCCGCGTGCCGGGGAAGTTCGAGACGCGTTTGAGCGTGGGCTGGTCTTCCCTGGGGCTCGAGATTTGAAGCCAGTCCCCCAGGTTCAGCGCCGGCCGGTCCGTGACCGGCTTCCGCTCACCATTCAGCACATTCACAAGGACGCCTTCGCGTCCGCCTTCATCAACCAGCACCCAATGATCGTCAACGAACGTGGAGGGGTAGCCGCCGACGCCCAGGTCCTTCCGTTCGCCCGAACGAACGTTGAGGGCATGAAGGGTGCCCGTGAATCGATCCGGGCCTACCCACACGAGCCACTCCCCAGAGGGACTGAAGACCCCGGGCTCGCCCGGGCCGAGATCCGTGAGCGTGCCGGTCTGGCGGTCGTAAACCATCGTCGAGGTCCCGTTCCAGGCGAACGTGGGAGCGGGGAGCTCCGACCGCGGGAATTCCCGGCCCGGCGGCGCGAGCTCGCGGAGCGGCACCGGCAGTGCGCGCGGCGTATCGAACAGCCCCCGAACAGACTGCGGCGTCGAAGTTGGAGGTGGCGTCGGCGAAGGGCCAGGTGTCCCGGAGGCCGAAGTCGCAGAGGCAGTAGCAGTTGGGGTCTCGACGGCTGCAGGAGCGGTGCCGTCGCCTCGTCGAGCGGCCACGATCAGGGTCGCGACGCCAAGCGTGACTGCTACACCTGCG
>CALMIW010000091.1 GCA_937864275.1 uncultured Dehalococcoidia bacterium | reverse complement strand
CGGCCGGACGAGGAGCACGCGGCCGTTGTCACCGACGCACTGACCCTGGACCTGGTTAAGGCCGCAGCCGCCGGAGATCTCGCCGAAGTCGAGCACCTGCTGGTGAAGGGAGCGCAGATCAACGGCGGCGACGCCGACGGCCGCACGCCGCTTATCGCGGCCACGCGCGCCCGGCAGTTGGACGTGGTGCGGTATCTCACGCAGTGGGGCGCCGACGTGAACTTGAAGGACGGGAGGGGGCTGAGCGCGTTCCTGCTGGCGGCGAGCGAAGCCGGGCCCGACGATTCGCTGCTGGTGGTCATGCTGAACTCTGGGGCAAAGCTGCAATCTGCCGACGCCGAAGGGAACACCAGCCTCCACCTCGCGGTTCGCCTTGGCTACTCGGCGATCGCCCGGCGCTTGCTGACGAACGCCGCGCCGGTGGATGCCGAGAACGACGCCGGCAGGACTGCGCTCCACGAGGCATTGCTCGCGGACGCGTGCACGGCTGGCCACATTGAAGTGGTTGGGCTCCTCGTGAACGCCGGCGCCGACGTAGGCAGGACGACACCGGACGGCAGGCGGCCGCTGGAACTCGCCCGCGCCGCGAACTGCCCGGAAATCGTCGCGATGCTCGAGAAGGCCGGCGCGCGCTAAGGCGTTCCGGCCGAAGCCTCAATGGACGAATCCAACGCGCCAGCTCCGCAGTTGCCCTCGCAGGGTGGTCTACCGCAGCGGGTCGCCCGGACTGGGGACCTGGGCCGCGAAGTCGGCCTTCACGCGGGCCAGCAACTCCGGCTCGGCAATGAGGTCGTAGGCGGCGCGGGCCATCGCCTTGGCCACGCGGATCGTGCGCTCGTGGGCCTCGGCCGTGGCGGCGGCTTCGGTGAACGGCGCCGTGTGGTTCGCGTTCAACGGGTCCGAAGGGATGCCGAACATCGGGTGGATCGTCGGGAGGACGTAGCTGACGTTGCCCATGTCGGTGCTGGCGCCGAACCAGGGGAGCTTGCCGACTGGCAGGCCGAGGTCGGCCATGTGGGCGCAGTACTGCTCGGCGAGCGGCTCGCTGGAGACAAGGTCGGTGTAGGGGCGGCCCTCCCAATGGATCTCCACGCGGCAGCCCGTCGCGGTGGCCGCGGATTCGAGGCAGGCCTTCACGCGCTCCTTCAGGTTCGCGAGTTCGGCCATGGTGGCCGAGCGGACGTAGTACAGCGCCTCGGTGTAATCCGGGATGATGTTCGGCTTCACGCCCGCCTGCGTGAAGACGCCGTGGATGCGGTCGGTGGGGAGGATCTGCTGGCGCAAGACGGAGAGGGCGTTGTAGCCGAGCACGAGCGCATCGAGCGCGTTGAGGCCCATCCAGGGCATGGCGGCGGCGTGGGCGTTTCGGCCGAAGTACTCGACGCGGACGTGCTGCATCGCCTGGACCTTCGGGGTGGCGTTGTCCATCGGCGCGGGGTGGGCCATGAGGGCGGCGTCGCCGCGGTCGAAGGCGTGTTGCTCGATCAGGATCTGCTTGCCCGCGCCGCCTTCCTCGGCGGGACTGCCCAGGATGACCAGCGTCCCGGCACGGCCCTCGAGCCCGGCGCGGAGGCCGACGCCGGCGCCAACCCCGGCGATGGCGATGAGGTTGTGCCCGCAGGCGTGGCCGATGCCCGGCAGGGCGTCGTACTCCGAGAGAAACGCGACGGAGGGGCCACCGGACCCCGCGACGGCCTTGAAGGCGGTGGGCATCGTGTAGGCGCCGCGGACCACTTCGAAGCCCTCGGCATCGAGGTAGTCGGTGAGCACCTGGTGGGCGTGGTGCTCTTCGAAGTTCAGCTCGGGATGGGCGTGGATATCGAGGCTGAGGGCGCGAAGGCCCTCGCTCGCGGCGTCGATGGCATGGTCGATCCGTTCGTAGGGGGTCATCGGCACGTCACGGTCCAGGATTCACGGTCCCGGTGGAACCGCGTTGCGGGATTGTGCCATCAGAGGCCCGATCGTGCGTCAGATCCCGAGGCGGCGGTCGTTCTCTGCCCAGGCGATGTCGTTCAGCGCCATGAGGCCGCCGGATACGAGCGAGTGGCCGCCGAGGAGGACCGGGATGGGCGCCTCGGCCGCGGCCTTCGTGAAGCGGCGCAGGAACGGCTCCTGGATAGCTTCCCAGGCGAGGAGGTCACTCTGGAAGCGGTCCTCGCGCGAAGGTTCGACGCCCATGTGCGCCTCGATGACGCGGGTATCGATGACGGCGCCGTCGCCGAGTTCGGCCATCCGCTGGAAGAAGCGCTCGGGGCCAACCTCCTCGATGAGGAAGCCGAGGATGCTCCGCGCCTGGTAGCCCGGCGGCGCCGTGGCGAGTCCGCGTTCTTCGGCGAAAAGCCGCACGCGGCAGGCCGTCTCGCGTTCGAGGTATTGCCATGCCTGGCTCCCGCCCACGCGCCCGGCGACCACCACCTGGCGCGTCCGGTCGCAGAGCAGCGGCATGAAGGCGCGGTAGCGGCGGGCCGCCGGGTCGGGGCGCCCCCCGGGCCCGGCGGGGTGCCGCGCCAGGCGCACCGAGTGCGAGAGGGAGGCGAGGGCGCACCGCGCGTCCCGGA
>CALMIW010000090.1 GCA_937864275.1 uncultured Dehalococcoidia bacterium | reverse complement strand
TCTCGACGCTGCCGACGATGGTGCCGTCGGCCTTGGCAGCCTTGCCCCCGGAGACGGTCACGTCCTCGCCCGCGAAGCGGCCGGTCTCGGCCGGCATCCCCGCGAGATGCAGGTTATCGGTGACGACGACGGCGCGTTGAGGTCCGAGCATCCGGTAGGCCATCAAGAGCGGCGCCGGGTCGACGTGCGCGCCATCGCAGATCAACTCGCAGGTGACCTGGTCTTCGAGCAGGGCGGCAACGATGGGGCCTCCCTCCCGCTGGTGGATGGGGCGCATCGCGTTGAAGAGGTGGGTGACGTGGCGGATGCCCGAATCGAAGCCGGCGCGGCACTGGTCGCTGTTGGCGTCGGTGTGGCCCATCGCCGGGATCGCGCCGCTGGCGGTGATCGCCCCGGCGAGGTCGAGCGCGAGCGGGAGTTCAGGCGCCATCGTGACCTGGCGGATGTGGCCCCCCGCGGCCTCCTGGAAGCGCAGGAACTCCTCGCGGACCGGCGGCCGGAGCATGCCGGGCGGGAACGCCCCGTGGCGGACCGGATTGATGAACGGTCCCTCCATGTGGAAGCCGAGGACCTCGGCGCCTCCGCTGCCGTTCACCGTCGGGCGGAGGGCACCGAAGATGGCGACGGTGTCGTCGGCGTCCTGGCCGACGGTGCTCACGAGGAACGACGTCACCCCGTTTCGCGGCGCCCAGGCCGCATAGTCCCGGATGCGCTGGGCATCGTGCGTGAAAAAGGAATGTCCGCCGCCGCCGTGGACGTGGACGTCGACGAATCCCGGGCCGATGGTCAGACCCGCGGCATTCACACTTTCGGCGTCGCCGGCATTCAGGGAGTTGCCGATCGCGACGATGCGGCCGTCCTGGCAGAGCACATCGGCGCGCGACGGACCGGAGGGCAGGGCGACGACACCATTGCGGAGAATGAGGCGGCGAGACATTCGGCTTTACGCGTTCCTTGACTGAGGGGGGACGGCGAACCTACGGTGGCGGAAATTCGACGGGTAGAGCCCCACGTGAGCCTGCGCATCTCCCGGCGGACCGGGTGGGTCGGCGCCATTATTGGCCTCGCCCTCGGGGCCGTCTACCTTTCTCTTCTCGCCTACCAGCGCATCGACGGCTACCTCTTCCCGGGGAACGAACTGGCGGTGCCATCGGTCTCGGTTTCGATTCCGGCGACCGACATCGGCGTGGACGTTTCTCTCCCAGGCGTTTCGACGACGGCGCGGGAACCGTGGACGCCAGAGGACCGGCGCAACATCCTGGTCCTCGGACTGGACCGGCGGCCGGGCGAACCCGAAGACGCCTCGTACCGGGCGGACACGATGTTCGTGGCGAGTATCGATAAACACGCCGGGCGGCTGCAGCTGCTGGCCATCCCCCGGGACACCCTGGCCGACATCCCCTACGGCGACACCATCGGCGTCTGGGCACAGAACAAGATCAACGCCGCATACAGCTACGGGCAGTTCTACAAGTACCCCGGCGGGGGAGCGGCTGCCTGCGTCGCCGCCGTGGAGAAGAACTTCAGCATCGACATCCACCAGGTCGTCGTGATCGACTGGGTCGGATTTGTGGAAGTGATCGACGCGATCGGGGGCATCGATATCGACGTCCCTGCGGAGATCTCGGACTTCGGTACCGACGTGCTGGATTCGTTCCCGGACCAGACCGTGAAAGCCGGGCAGCAGCACATGGACGGAGCACAGGCGCTCGGGTATTCCCGCGTGCGGGTGGACGGCGACCTGAAGCGCATCGAGCGGCAGCAGATCGTCATCCAGTCGGTGGCGAACAAGTCGGTCAGTCTCGGTCTCGTGGCCAAGGTCCCCGAGATGTGGGACGCCTACCACCACGCCATCCGCACGGACATCGAGACTGCGCAGATCCCAGGGTTCGCGCTGCTGGCGAAGCAGATGGACCTCACGCGAATCGAGACGTTCTCGCTCGGCCCGGCGATGTACGGGGGCATAGCCGAAGACGGACAGCTGGTGCTGCTGCAGAACCAGGACAAGGTGTACGACATCATCGACCGGTTCCTGGCCGATCCCGAGACGCTCGACGAGGCGCCGAAGGTCGTCCTCCAGTACGGCTCCGGCCAGGAAGCGCTGGCCAAGGCGGCGCTGGCCCACGCCGAAGCGTACGGCCTGCCTCCGGCGTTCCTCACGCTGCAGAAGAGCGAGGCCGCCGGGACTCCGGGGATCTTCGACCTGACGGGGAAGACCTACACCGCCGGGAAACTGCACGACCTCTTCGACCTGCAGCTGCTCAACCCTTCGGGCGAGCTGCCGGATGGAGCCGACGTCGTCGTCAGGATTGGCGCGGAGACGGCACTGAAGACACCCTAGCCCACCTATTCGATGGTGATGGTGGCCTTCATCTGCGGGTGGAAGTCGCAGGTGATTTTGTACTCACCCGGGGACTTCGGAGTCCAGGTGAAGACCGCGTCCTTCTTCATGTTCCCGGACTCGTTCTTGCCCTCGATGGTGACGGTGTGGAGGGCGGTTTCGCTGTTTTTGAAGTAGATGACATCGCCGACCTTCGCCGTGAGCTTCGTCGGGATGAACTTCAGGTTGTCCTGGTCGATGAACGGGACACCGTCCGGAACGCCGGCGACGCCACTGGCAACGCCGGAGGTTCCGCTGTCGCCGTCATCGGAGCCGCCACAGGCGGCGGCGAGAAGGGCCGCGGCGAGCAGCATTGGGGCTGCCGCCGCGAGGAGCCAGGTGCGGAGCTTCATGAAAAGGTTCCCTCGAGACTTGCGTGACTCCAGTGTCTCTGGTCGCAGGCCGAGTGCATAGCGATTTCGTGATTCTTGTCACGAACTCCGATGGGACGTATGTACCGGGCCTTTCCGAAAAGGCGAAGGCCCCCAAGAAGGGGGCCTTCACGGAAGAGAGGCGGGGTGCGCGACTCTTTGACAGCGAGGACACAGGAGTCCGGCGACCGCCATCCCGGCAGCGCGCGTCTCGGCGAATCTAGGACGCAATTGCTAAAGTTGTCAAGCGGATTAGCCGTTCCATTGACGGGACGCTCGCGCAGTGGCTGAATTGCCGTGTGGGCACCCCGATACCGCTCCAGGTCTGTCTTCGCTGCGGCGACGTGATGGCGAACATCAAGGGATCCCGGCTGGCCGTGTGCCGGACCTGCGGCTACAAGGACGATTGCTGCTAAGCCTCCCGCACACGTCCGTGTGACGTGTCTCTCATTTTCCTATGCAATCTTTACCATCGGGTAGGGAGTACCCGCGCGGGCCTCGCTACGTTCGATGTGAGCCCAGCGCACCAGCGGATCGGGAACCGACCACCCGGGGCTCAAATCTTTCAGGTCAGAGTCCTCACGATGGACGCGAAGCGTTTCATTCTCCCTATCTTCCTCGCCGTTGCCCTCGGCGTTTCCGGCTTCTCCGCGCTGCGGGCGCAAACGGCATCCGCCCAGGTCGCTGCTCCGAAGGTACCCGTGACCCTGGCGGCGGCAATCCGCGCCGACATCAAGGCGCAAGGCTTCGACTACGGCGGCGACTGCAAGTTCGACGTGATGTACCTCGCGCCCGGCAAGTGGTGCTCGATGGTCCAGTCCGTCAGCGCCGACGGAGCCGTCGTCACCTACGGCCCGTTCGCCAGCGGCGACATCAGGACCGCGAATTTCGTCCGCAAGGGCGAGTACGGCTGGGTGAACCCGGCGACGGGCGTCGGCTCGCCCGAGCGGGTCCCGGCGCTCTCCGCCCAGCCGGGCGCGAAGGCGGACTCGTGGGTCATCACCGGGATCAACTTCCCGGCCGGCCAGGATGTCACGTTCTTCGATGGCAGCGGTTGCGGCGGCGAACAGCGCTGCCCGACCGACCACCGGCTGGTGACCGTGAAGGCCGGCGCCGACGGCGCCTTCGAGGTCACGCTCCAGCTTGAGCCGTCGGCCAAGCCGCTCCCCGGCCAGGTGAACCGGCTGATCCAGGCGGGCGACGCCGCGTTCATCCAGGTCGCCTTCCACCACAGCGGCTCCGCCGCCGCGCCCCCGCCCGCACAGCCCCCACCGGCCAACCCGGCGCCGACGCAGCCTCTGCCCGCAGACCCCACCCCAACTACACCGGCGACGCCGGCGACGCCCGCCCCGGGTGCGCCGACGCCATCGAACCCCGCGCCCGAAGCCGGCGAAGACGACGGCGACGGCTTCCTCTACGCCGGGATCGCGGCGCTCGGCCTTGCAGCAGCGGGTGCCTTCGGGATCGTGACGGTGGCGCGCCGGAAGTAGCCGGCCCATCGAACAGGGTGCTCCTCCCCCGATGGAAGCCTCGCGGCGACGCGAGGCTTCCTGGCGTCCCGCAGGTATCAGGAATTGATGCGCGGGGAGTGCTTCCGCAGCGCGCGGAACCCGGGTTCGGCGGCCTCAAATGCCGGGAAGCGAACCGTCATCGTGCGCTGGATGGAGTCGATAGCTTCGCTACTCGTCCGCCAGCCGGTCAGCAGGTATGCCACCCACCAGAGCAGGGACGAGCGGACGAGTGCGGGCAGCAGATCCCATTCGGTGTCGGAGAGCGGCCGGACCGACTGGTAGCCATCGAGAAGGGCGGCGGCGGACTTCTGCTCCAGCGGCTGGAACGGCATAAGCAGCGGCGCAATGTCGCAGACGAGCGCATCGCGGCGCGACTGATCGAAGTCGAGAAGGCCCGAGAGCTGCCCATCCTTCCAGAGCAGGTTCCAGCGGTGGAAGTCGCCGTGGATGGGGTAATCCGGGAGGTCCGGGTACTTGAGCCGGGAGAGTTCCCGGAGGTTGCGGTAGCGCTGGCGGCGGATGAGGGACGCCAGGTCCGGGTATTCGCGCCCGAACGCCGCCAGGATCTCGTTGAACGTGCCCGCATTCACCGGAGCCACCCAGGCGTCGAGCTCCCACGTTTTCCCGAAGTCGGGGCGTTGCCCCTCCACTCCGAAGCTGGCGAGGTCCCGGTGCAACCGTCCGAGGAGCCGCCCGCAGATGTGGAAGCTGGCAGGGGTTTCCATCGGGCCGAACTCGCCCTCGAGGTACGTGCCGGCAGCCCAGAGACCGCCATCGTGCTCGACCAGCTTCGTGCCGTCGTTCGAAACGCGAGGGGAAGCAACCGGCCAGCCGCGCGAGGCGGCGTGTTCGACGAGGGCCTGTTCCCAGGCGATCGCCGGCGGGGTGCGCATGGAGTTGTACCGCCGGATGACGCACCGCTCGTCGCCCAGGACGGCCAGCCAGTGGATGTTCATCAGCCCCTTTTCGAAGCGCGTGCATTCCGCCCCGCCGAAGCCGAAGGCTTCGAGGACTGCTCCGGGGACCGTGTCTTCAGCCGGTTCCATCGCTTCCACCTTCAACCCTGGCGGGCGAACGCGGCAGCTGCCGCGCCGCAATTCGCACAACAAGAAGGCGGCCCCTTTCGGGGCCGCCTCCCGGCGTTCGGTTTCCGCTGCCCGTGGCTACTTCTGAACGACGTTCAGGGTGCAGGCGGAGCAAAGACCGATGACATGGGCCATACCGATCTTGGAGCCTTCGACCTGGCGCGCGCCCGCCTGGCCGCGGAGGTGGAAGACGATCTCGGCGATGTTGGCGACGCCGGTGGCGCCGAGCGGGTGGCCCTTCGAAAGGAGACCGCCACTGGCGTTCACCACCGTCTTGGTCTTCGGCTTGTAGGTCTTGTCGACGAAGGGGGCGATGTCCTCTTCGTACTTCGTGGGGACCTTGTTTCCGAGCCAGGTGGCGCCGCTGGCGATGTGCTTGCCGGCCATGCCTTCATCGCAGAGGCCGAGGTTTTCGTAGTGGAGCAGCTCGGCGGTGGCGAAGCAGTCGTGGAGTTCGACCTGGTCGAGGTCTTCCGGCCCGATGCCGGCAGTCTCGTAGGCGATCTTGGCAGCATTGCGGGTGAGCGTGTTGATGTCGGCGAGCGTCTCGTCGCGCGCCGTCCACGGGTCGCTGGTGAGGACGCTGGCGGCGATCTTGATGGGCTGGGTGGTGAACTGGCGGGCCTTATCCATCGAGCAGAGGATGGCGGCCGCGGCGCCGTCGCCGGTGGGGCAGCACATCAGGAGCGTGTTCGGATAGGCGATCATCCGGGCGTTCATCACTTCGTCGAGCGGTGATTCCTTCTGGTACTGGGCCAGGGGGTTGCCCGTGCTGTGGTAGTGGTTCTTCACACTCGCCATCGCGAAGTGTTCCATCTGGGTGCCGTAGGCGCGGGCATGTTCCATGCCGGCCATGCCGAAAACGGCGGGCATCATGTACGAGCCGACGCGGCCTTCGAGGCTGGTTGCGGGGTCGCCGCGGGAGCCGAGAAGGCCCTGCTTGCCCATCTGCTCGGAACCGACGGCCATCGTGATGTCGTAGGCGCCGCTGGCGATGGCGAGGTAGGCCTCGCGGAAGGCGGTGGAGCCGGTGGCGCAGGCG
>CALMIW010000089.1 GCA_937864275.1 uncultured Dehalococcoidia bacterium | reverse complement strand
GTGCGGCTCGACCTGCTGCTCGCCCACCAGGCCGCGCGGGCGCGGCGGGCCGCCCGTAGAATCCGCGGCATGGAAATGGCGCGAATCCCGGCTGCATCGGGCACGCTGAAGGCGGCGCTCGCCTCGCCCCGCGAGGACGGGAAGCGGCC
The DNA here is from genome assembly GCA_937864275.1 of uncultured Dehalococcoidia bacterium. Lineage (GTDB taxonomy): Bacteria > Chloroflexota > Dehalococcoidia > Tepidiformales > Tepidiformaceae > Amarobacter. The sequence continues at coordinate 4,920 of CALMIW010000089.1, read as the reverse complement.
GGCGGTCATCCTCATCCACGAGATCTTCGGGCTGAACGACGACATGCGGGAGAAGGCGCAGCGCTTCGCCGACATGGGCTATGTCGCGCTGGCGCCGGACCTGTACAGCACGCGCGGGCCGATGCCGCTGTGCGTGGTGCGGATGGTGCGGGGCCTGGGAGCCGGCGAAGGGCCGGTGTTCGCCGACCTGGAGGCGTGCCGCGCGTGGTTGGCGGCCCGGCCCGAAGTCGATGCAAGCCGCATCGGCGTCGCCGGGTTCTGCATCGGCGGAGGGATGGCGCTGCTGTACGCGGTCCGCGCACCGGTTGGCGCGGCGGCGGTGTTCTATGGCGATGTGCCGAAGCGTCGGCCCGACCTCGACGGGGTCTGCCCGGTGCTCGGCGGATTCGGCGGGCGGGACAAGGCATTCGGCAACAACGGCGCCCGGCTTTCCCGCCACCTCCAGGGGTTGCAGGTGGCGAACGACGTTGTCACCTACCCGGATGCCGGGCATAGCTATATGAGCGATCACCGCGGGCCGATGGCGAAGCTGAGCTCCTGGGGACCGATGCGCGTGGGGTTCAATCCCGAGGCCGCGGACGACAGCTGGCGGCGCATCGAGGCGTTCTTCGGCGAGCACCTCGGCGGGGCGCCGAGGGCAGGGGCAGGAGAGGCTTAGCCCGCGAGCAAGTCTTCGGCGCCGCCTTCGGCGAGCGCGATGACGTCGCGGCCGGCCTTCTTGAGGACGCTGGCCGCCATGGTGGCGCGCTGCCCGCTGGCACAGACGACGAGGGAACGGGCCGGGGCGGTGCCGGCCCATGAGGTGAGCTCGTCGAACGGCAGCTTCAACGCCCCGGGGATGGGGAACTCGAGATGCTCGCTGGCGAAGCGCGTGTCGAGCACCGGCATTTCGTTGGAGCGAAGGATCTGGCGGGCGCGCTCGGCATCGACGTGTTCGAGGGAATCGACGCGGCGGCCGGCTGTCTGCCAATCGCGGAAGGGGAGGTAGCCGCGGATGTCTTCGTAGCCGATGCGGAAGAGGTCGACCGTGACCCGCCGCGCCTGGGCTTCATCGTGGGCGATGAGCACGATGGGGGCGTTGAAGGGGATGATCCAGCCGGTGTAGGCGAGGAGAGAGTTGCTTTCTTCGATATCAATAGAGCCGGGGATGTGGGCATTCGCGAATTCGAGGCGGGGCCGGATGTCGATGACGTTCGCGGTGGTGGAGGCGACTTCGTCCGGCGTCAGCCGCGCGGGACGCGGCGGCTCGCCGTAGACCCTGGGGCCCTTGCGGTTGAGGGGAGCCATGTACTGGTAGTAGCCGGGGATGGGCGCCGAGGTGGCGAGCTGGATGGCGGCGAATTCTTCCGCGGTGAGGCTGGTGAGCGCGGGATTCCGGGAGAGCTCCGTGGCGAGCGAGCCCGACCGTTCCATGGCCGAGCCCGTGGTGCTGCAGAACGAGCCGGCTCCGTGCGTTGGAAAGAGCGAAGCGGCCGGCGAGAGGAGGCCGCGGATGCGCTGGGCGGTCTCCCACTGGAGCCTGGTCAGCTCGGCGGTATGGGCCGGGCCGAGGAGGTCGCTGCGGCCGGCGCTTCCCATGAGGAGCGCCCCGCCGGTGAACGCAGCGCGCGACTGTCCTCGTTCGTCGAGCCCGAGGTAGGCGGTGTGCTCGTAGGTATGGCCCGGTGCGGCGACGGCCCGGAGGGTGGCGCCGCCGAAGGCGACCTCGCCGCCGTCTTCGAGCGGGAGGTGGGGGAACTCGAGTTCGCCCTTCGCGGGGGCGACGACCTGGGCCCCGAGAGCGGCGAGTTCGCGCCCGCCGGAGAGATAGTCGTTGTGGACGTGCGTCTCGAAGACGAATTCGATGGTCGCGTTGTGTTCCTTCGCGGCGGCCAGCAGGGGGCGCACGTCCCGCTGGGGATCGACGGCCGCGGCCTTGCCGTTGGCGACAACCAGGTACGAGGCGTCGCCAAGCGAATCGGTGATGAACTGGAGGACCTTCAACGCCACACCTCGTGAGCAGGTTGCCGTGTCCAGCTTATCGCCTTGCACCGCATGGCGTGACAACAACGAAGCCCCCGGCTCTCTTTCGGGAGCGGGGGCTTCGCGGGGGTTGGGGTTGGCCGGTGTTACTTGCCGCCGGCGACACCGGGGGCGTAGTCGAAGCTGGGGGCCTTTTCGGCGTGCGGCCGCTGGGCGTGGCCCTCGACCGAGATCTTCGGCAGCCACTCGAGCCACTTCGGCAGGTACCAGTTGCGGGAGCCGAGCAGTTCCATGCTCGCCGGGACCAGCACCGAGCGGACGATCGTGGCATCGAGGAAGACCGCTGCGGCAAGGCCGAAGCCCATCTGCTGCAGGGCGATCATCTCGCCCATCGCGAAGCCGCCGAAGACCACCATCATGATCGCGGCCGCGCCGGTGATGATGTGGGCGGTGGAGCGGAGGCCGTGGGAGACCGCGTAGGCGTTGTCGCCGGTGCGGAGGAACGTCTCCTGGATGCGGCTCAGCAGGAAGACGTGGTAGTCCATCGAGAGCCCGAAGAGGACGGCGAAGAGGAACACCGGGAGCCAGGCTTCGATCTGGTCGTTCTGGGTGAACCCGAACAGTTCGTTGCCGACACCTTCCTGGAAGACGAGGACCACGAGGCCGTAGGCCGCGCCGACGCTGAGGAGGTTCATGATGATGGCTTTGATCGGGATGACGATCGAGCGGAACACCATGAGCAGGAGGATGAAGCTGAGCGTGAGGACGAACCCGATCACGATCGGCAGGTACTGGTTCATGACATCGATGTAGTCGACGGTGCCGGCGGTGCCGCCGCCGACGATGACGTCGACACCGGAGCCATCAAAGGCCTGGGGAACGTAGGTCTTGCGGAGCTCCCGGAGGGCGCTCATGGCCTCGGGACTGGTGGAGTCCCCGTTCAGCAAGATGGGCACGTAACCGGCCCGGCCATCGGGGGCCGCGACGAGTTCGCCCATCTCGGCGATGTTCGGGTCGTCCGCGATGAGCTGGCGCAGGCGCTCCAGCGAGGCGGCGACTTCGGGCGACTTCACGTCGCCTTCGATGACGACCTCTGCCGGGTCGATGCGGCCGGCCGAGAACTCTTCGTTCAGGATGTTGAAGGCCTGCACGCTCTGGAGGTCCTCGGGGAAGGTGCTGATACCGGTCGAACCGATGTTGATCCGGAAGTAGGGGATGGCGAGGGCCACGAGGAGGGCGGTCGAGAGACCGGCGGACAGCCACGGGTGCGCCATGACGACGTGGGTGGTCTTACCGAAGAAGCCGACCTCGTCGCTGGTTTGCAGCTTCACCTTGCGGCCGGGGAGGGTGAGCCAGTTGATGCGGTCGCCGAAGAGGCTGAGGACCGCCGGGAGGGCGGTGAGGGCCAGGGCGACGGCAGCAATCACGACGGTGATGGCGCCAATGGCAAGGCTAAACATGATCGCCGTCGGGACGATGGCGAGGCCGGCGAGGGCGATCATCACGGTGATGCCGGAGAAGAGGACGGCGCGGCTCGCGGTGGCGCCAGCGGAGACGATCGCATCCACCTTCGCGAGGCCGTGGACGCGCTCTTCGCGGAAGCGTTCGACGATGAAGAGGGTGTAATCGATGCCGACGGCGAGGCCGATCATCGAGATGATGTTGATCGTGATGCTGTCGATGTCGAGGACCTGGCTGAGGATGGCAGTCATGCCGACCGACACCAGGATGCCGAGGAAGGCGAGGATGACGGGCACGCCCGCGGCAACCACGGCCCCGAAGACGACGACGAGGATGATGAGCGCGATCGGGATGCCGATGGACTCACCGGCGGCCATGTCCCGCTCGTACTGCTCCATGCCGTCGCGCCAGATGGTGCCATCGCCAGCGGCGACGACGGTGAAGCCGCTGCCTGCGCGCGTCTCCATCAGATCGACCATCGGGCCGACCTTCTCGGGGGCGTCCACAACGTCGCTCTTGAGGGTCACCGGGAGGATGGTGGTGCGCCGGTCGGCGGAGACGATGCTCTCTTCGCCGAGCTCGTAGTAGTTGGTGACGCTCACGATCGTCTCATCGAGGGCGCGGACATCGGTCGTCAGCGTCTCCACGAACTGGCGGAATTCGGGGTCGTCGACGGTCTTGTCGGGTGACTGGACGACGATGGTCTCGGTCGCGGGGGAACGCCCGAGGATCTGCTTCTCGAGGATGTCATCCGCCCTGGCCGAGTCTGAACCGTAGACATCGAAACCAGGCGTGAAGTTGATCTGGGTCGCGGCGGCGACCGCTCCAACGATGAGCAGCACCCAGATGCCCAGGGTGAGCCATGGGTGGTTCGCACTGCGGCGCGCAAGCCGGTCGGGCGAGAGTCCTGAAAACATGCTTCCTCCATGGGCGGTTTCCCGGCCCTTGGGAACCAGTTTCCGAGACTGCTCGTCCGGTCACGTCAGGATGCTGAATGAACGAGGGTTCCCTCCTTCGGTCGGCGCAGTCTCCTCCCTCTGGGGGATTGTTGGCGATGGGCGCCGTGAGTGTGAAACGGCTCACGGACTGGGAGTGCCGAACCTGCGAATGAGGGTAGGACGCGATAGGCTGCGGTGGGAGGCTGACAATGACGGTTCTGGGGATAGCGCACGTACAGGTGGCGATCACGCCCGGAGGAGAGGCGGAAGCCCGGCGGTTCTATGGCGGGTTGCTAGAACTGCGCGAACTGGCGAAACCGGAGGTGCTTCGCGACCGGGGCGGCGTGTGGTTCCAATGCGGGATGCAGGAGATCCACTGCGGCATCGAAGAGACCGTCGCGGCGACGCGGCGACACCCCGCGTTCCTCGTAGACGGCCTCGACGCGCTCCGGGCGAAAGCGGAAGCGGCCGGCCTCAGGACAGAGACCGACCGCCAGTTGCCCGGTTACCGGCGGGTCTTCCACTACCGCCCCCTCCGCCACCCGCCCGCCCACGCCGC
>CALMIW010000088.1 GCA_937864275.1 uncultured Dehalococcoidia bacterium | reverse complement strand
CTGGCTCGAGCGAGACCGCCTCTTCTACGTCACGGCCACCCGCGCGAAGGAGCGGCGCGTCGTCAGCGTCTTCCACCCCGAAAAGTCCAACCACGGCGCCCGCCACGCCGAGCGGAAGTGCATGGTCGCGGAATGCCTCCATGCCCTCCGCGACCGCTTCCCGGGCTGGGCTCCCTACGTGCCCGGTCTCCCGCTGGACGCCGAGAACTGGCAGGCCACCTCCGATGGCGGCACGGCCGCCGACCGCGATGCCTGGCTCGCCGAGCGCGCCGCCCGGATCGAGCGCCTCGGGAAGGCCCGCGTCCTCGCCGCCACCACCATCGCCCACGGCGAAGAAGTGCCTTCGGACGAGGAAGAGCCGGAGCCCTTCATCGAAGACCAGCCGTGGAAGAAAGGCCGCGCCGGCAGTTCCGTCGGCCGTGCCGTCCACGCCGTCCTCCAGACGCTCGACCTAGCCATCGGCGAGGGTCTCGCCGAAATCGCGCGCAACCAGGCGGTGGCCGAAGGCATCGCTGATGAGGCTCCCCGCATCGCCCGCCTCGTGGAGAACTGCCGCACTTCCAACGCCGTCCGCGAGGCCCTCGCGGGCCGTCACTGGCGCGAACTCTATGTCGGGGCGCCGGTCGAAGGCGCCCTCGTGGAGGGCTTCATCGACCTCCTCTACGAGTCGCCCGAGGGGCTCGTCGTCGTCGACTACAAGACCGACTCCGTGCGCAGCGCCGCCGAGGTCGAACAGGCGATGGAGCGCTACCGGCTTCAGGGCGCCGCCTACCCGATGGTGCTCGAACAGGCGCTCGGGCGGACCGTCGCTCGCTGCGTCTTCGTCTTTGCCGAGCCGAAGATGGAAGTCGAAGTGGCCGGCCTCCCGTCCGTCATGGCCGAAGTCCGGGCGGAAGTGCGCCGCAGGGGTTAGTCCCGCGGGAGGATGACCCCGGGGTTCAGGATGCCGCCCGGGTCCAGCGCGCGCTTGATCGCCTGCATCGCGGCGATGTCGGCCGGGGAGCGCGTGAGGTGAAGCCAGGGCCGCTTCGCGATGCCCACGCCGTGTTCCGCGCTGATGCTGCCCCCGAGTTCGGCCACCAGCCGCAGCACGGCATCATCGGCGCGTTCGTCGTCCGCCTCCAGTCCCAGGATGTTCACGTGCAGGTTCCCGTCGCCCGCGTGCCCGAAGAGGATGGGCCGCGCCTCAGCCACGGACCGCGCAATCGCCTGGCGCACCTTCCCTTCGAACTCCGCCAGCCGCGACAGGGGGAGCGTGACATCCAGCTTGTGCGGGATTCCTTCGGCGTTGATAGCCTCGGTGTAGCGTTCGCGGTACGCCCACAGTCGCGCCCGCCCCGGCGCTTCGCTCGCTATCGCCGAATCCTCAATCGCCCTGCACCCGGCGAGCGCCTCGGCCAGCTCCGCCGACTCGTCGCGCCGCCCCGCGCACTCCACCAGTGCGTAACAGCCCGGCTGGCGTGCGAACGGCGCCGCCAGTCCCGAATGGTGGCAGACGAGTTGCACGCCCTCCGGGAAGAACACTTCTGCTGCTTCGATCGATGGCAGCGCTGCCCGCACCGTTGCGATGACCTCCAGCGCAGCCCCGACGTCGGCGACGCCCAGCAGCGCCACCGTCCGCCGTTCGAGTTGCGGCACCAGCTTCAGGCGCACCGCTGTCAACACGGCGAGCGTCCCCTCGCTTCCCGCCAGCAGCTGCCCCAGGTCGTATCCCGTGTTGTCCTTCACCAGCCCCGGCATCCGCCGGATCACGCTGCCATCGGCGAGCACCGCTTCGAAACCGAGCACCTGCCGCCGCATCGCGCCGTGCCGGATCACCCGGATGCCCCCGGCGTTCGTCGCGACCATCCCCCCGATCGTTGCGCTGTCGCGCGAAGCGAGGTCGACGCCGAAGGCCCAGCCGCCATCGCGGATCTGCTGCTGCAGCGCCGCCAGCGTTACCCCCGCGCCGGCCGTGATCTCCCCGGAGATGCGGTCGAAGTCCTGGACCGCATCCAGCCGCCGCAGCGAGAGGACGATCTCCCCGCCGCGCGGCACGCCGCCGCCGACGAGGCCGGTATTCCCGCCCTGGGGCACCACCGCGACTCCCGCGGCCCCGCACGCGCGAAGCACCCGGCTCACCTCGTCGGTCGAACCCGGCCGCACTGCCGCAAGCGAATCCCCGCGGTAGCGCCGCGTCCAGTCGGTCTCGTAACCGGCACGCATGTCGGGCTCGGTCAGCACGTGGCCCTCGCCCACGATGGCGCGCAGTTCGTCCAGCAGGCCGGTGCTCACGCCGGCGAGTCTACCGTCCGCGACGCTCAGTCGTCGCTGTCTTCTATTGGGCTGCCAGAGCCGATTTTCGTCGTTTTCGCAGGGATCTCCCGGGCGATGCCGCGCAGCGTTTCCACCACCTTGGTGTCCACCGCGTCGCGCGCCGCCCGGATGGCGCTGAACACGGCCCGCGCGTTCGAGCGGCCGTGCCCGATCACCACGATCCCGTCGACGCCGACGAGCTGGGCGCCGCCGTACTCGGCGTAGTCCAGCCGTCGCTTCACCTTCCGCAGCTCGGACATCAGGATGAGGCCCGCCGCGCGGTTCCACGGCGTCAACTCCACCGCCTTCCGGATCTCTCCCAGCAGCAGCTCCGCCATGCCCTCGGCCGTCTTCAGGACTACGTTCCCGGTGAAGCCGTCCATCACGGCGACATCGCAGATGCCGCGCGTCAGGTCCTTGCCCTCCACGTTGCCCACGAAGTTGAGCCGGCTCGCCCGCAACGCCTGGTTCACTTCGATCGTGAGCTGGTTGCCCTTCGAATCTTCCTCGCCGATGGACAGCAGCCCCACCTTCGGGCTCTGAACCTTGTACATGCGCTCCATATAGGCCGCGCCCATGTAGGCGAATTGGAGCAGGTGGATCGGCCGGCAATCGGCGTTCGCCCCGACGTCCAGCAGCATCGTCAGGCGTCCCTCGCCGGTCGGGAAGATGGTCGCCAGTGCCGGCCGGCCGATGCCCTTGATCCGGCCGAGCGTCAGCAGCGCCGCTGCCATGCTCGCGCCGGTGTTCCCGGCTGTGACGAACGCGTCCGCCTGCCCGTCCTTCACCATTTTCAGCCCGACGCTGATCGAACTCCGCGGCTTCGCCTTCACCGCCTCGGTCGGGTGCTCGTCCATCTCGATCACGTCGGGCGCGTCCACGATCTTCAGGTTCTTCGCCTGGGCGCCTTCGAGTTCGGCCTCTATCGCGGCCCGCCGTCCCACCAGGATCAGTTCCACGCCCAGCCCGCCCGCTGCCATCAGCGCGCCGGCGACGATCTCCCCGGGTGCGTTATCCCCACCCATCGCGTCAACCACAATCCGTGCGGTCATCCGTCCCTCCTGCGAGCAATCGCGACCATCCGCTCGCTGTCGTTCGTCAGCGGGCCAAGGTCATAGTCGCCGTAGATGTCCGCCAGTACCAGACCCGCGCGGTCCAGCAGGTACTCGAGCTCGAACCGGTACACATAGCGGAGTTGGTGCTCACCGATCCTGCGCCGCACCAGCCCGTCGTCGTCCGCCGTTTCGTACGTCACCCGCAGGTAGCGTGTCTGCATCGCGAGGTCGTCCTCGTGCAGGTGGTAGCAATCGAAGGCCTGTCCGTCCTCCGTCTCCCCGGAGAACACCAGCACCTGGCGCCCGTTGGATTCGGCGTCGAGCCCCGCCGCCGGTCCGGGCAGGTCGATCGCGAGGGCGCCGTTGAACACCAGCGACTCGCCGAGCGCCCGCAGGAGGGCGGCCTGCTCC
>CALMIW010000087.1 GCA_937864275.1 uncultured Dehalococcoidia bacterium | reverse complement strand
CAGGGCTTTCACACAACTGCAACCCGAACACGCCCTCTGAGCGCTCGCCCTCGGGCCAGCCCCGCGCCATCAGCGTCGAGCGGTACACCGACGGGTTCGTCGTGAAGAATCGGCGGTGCTCCAGCCAGTGCGAGAGCCCGTCGGAGCAGTCGGTGTAGTCGTCGGGATGCTGCTCGACGATCCCGCCTGCGGCCAGCTCGTCCGGATTCCACGGCTGACGCCGTAGGGCCAGCTGCACCAGCTGCGGGTTGCGGTCCAGCACCCTCCGCATGGATGGCGTGTCTACGGGTGCGTTGAAAGTGAAGTCGTCCTCGAGGTGGAACACGAACCGCTCCGGACGGCCGCTCAGCGCGGCCCACGCCGAACGGATCGCACCGCCGAACCCCTGACGGGTCGGCTGACCGATCACGTCGAAGTCGGGGAAGGTCGCCCGCAGCTCCTCGCGGTACGACTCGTCGCCGGTGTCGTCGTGGATCACCTTGTGGGTGACCTCGCCGCACAGGTTCTCCCGCGCCGACTCGATAGCCCTCGACAAGCAGTCGACGCGGCCGTCGGTCATCACCAGCAGGATCACGACGCCACCCCGTTCGCCTCAGCGATCGCCCTGTGTGCAGCCAGGCGCACCTCGGCGCTGGCCGCACGGTTCCGAGAATCCTTGCGGACGTGCGCCTGGTAGACCGCCGACGGGACCGCCTCGAAAGACGCGCCCGCCAGATGGCACCTGAGCCACAGATCCCAGTCCTCGGACCAGTCGAAATCACGCCAGCCGCCCACGGAACGCACCAGCTCGGCTCGCACCAGCGAACCGACCACCAGCCAGTTACCCTCGACCAGGCAGTCGGCAACGCAGTCGTGTGAGTGGCCGGCCACCCGCGGCACCCGCGGCGGCATCGCCCGGTACGGGTACAGGTAGCGCACCGATGGAGCTCGCACGTCGGCCGCACCCGACGCCATCGCATCGAAGTAGCCGGCCTCCAGCTCGTCGTCGGCGTCGAGGTGGCACACCCACTCGGTTTCCACCGCCGCCAGGGCAGCGTTGCGGGCACCGTGGAGCGTGTCGCCGTGGCGATATACCACCGGCACGCCCAGCGCCTCCGCCGACGGGACCGCACGACTCACCGCTAGTTCCCGCCAATGGTCGCCACCGAACGTGGCGACCGCCACCGTCACGTCCACAACTGTCGCCTCCGCCGGTAGAGACGCCGGCCGTGAGCCATCCGCACCGGTGTCCGCTCGTACAGCTCATCGCTCGGCGCCTTGCCCCACGACGGGTGCAGGTGCTCCACGTGGGAGTCGACGGCGAACGCGAAGGCGTCACGGCTGATCGCGGTCTGCACGAGCTCGTCGTCGACGAACTCGTGTGGGTAGCCCTCGTGTAGGACCACGCCCACCTCGTCGATCGTCCCGAACCGCTCGACGTAGTCGCGGGTGACCAGCGAGTGCGTCGAATGTCGCCCCGCCATCACCCGCGCGGACCCGAGGTCGTTCGTGCCGACGACGCCGATGCCGTCGACCAGCTCGGCCGTCGCAGCCTCGAACCACCCCGGATGGAACCGGATGTCACACGCACCGGTGAACAGCAACGGCTCGACGCACAACCGGTAGCCCTGATTGATCTTGCGGGCGTAGTCGCCCCGGTACGGTCCAGGGACCGTGAACCACTCCAGTCCGAGCCCGTCGATCACGTCGACCACCTGAGCGTCGTCAGGTGAGCACCCGAACAGGATCTGAGCGCCTGGTGTAGTCGTCATGATCGACTCTACAAGCGGCTCGATCGTGTGCGGTCGCCCCAGCACCGGGACGATGATCGCGACACCCGTCACGTCGACTCGGGCCACGGCCCCATCAGCAGATCGTCGCCACCGCCGGCGACCGACACGTACAGGTCGTCTGCCGAGTAGCGCCGATACGGCGACTCCAGCTCGACCGACCCGATCAGGCTCGACCCCGCCGCCTTGCGAACCAGGCGGCGCTCAGCTTTCGTCAGGTACGCGTCGCTCGACGAGCTCGTGAACGACTGGAGAACGATCCGATCGTCTCGTTCGTCACGCCGTCAGGGTTCGTCAGAACCCGCTGGGCCACCTTGCAGCACACCGTGACGACGATCGACGGGACCACCTCGAGGTTCCCGTCGTCATCGAGCCAATCCTCGGCGCCGGCCTCAGAGCGGATGAGCGCCGAAGCGTCATCCAGAGCGGCCCGCGCTCGCGCAACGTCGGCCACGACGCCCATGCGGGCTTCAAGGTCTGCGAGTTGCGCGAGCGCGGGACCGTCCATCAGCTGCCGCCCTGGAAGTTGATGCGCACGGCGCGCACGTTCGTGGTGCCGTCGTCCTCCACGCTGGAGCAGCCAGCGAAGGACGACACCACCGAACGGTCCTGCAAGTGCGGGGCGTCGTAGTCGCGCAGCCAGCGCATCGCCAGCCCGCTCTCCGCCATGCGTGAGCCGAAGTTCGCGCCGTCGGGGACCACCGGAGCGACGTTCACGAACGCGAACGCCGTCGGGTGGAACGCGATCGCCGTCTCAGCGTCGATGGCGTTCGAGCCGACGATCGTGAACCCGGCGAGACGGTTGATCGTCGCCTCCCGCACAGCGGAGACAGCGCCGTCACCCACCGAGTCGACACGGTTGAACTTGTCGTCGGACAGGATCTCGCGCTCGATCTCGGACCCGACGACCACCACGCGGCCCTCACGGGGCACGTTGGCGTCGTTGAGCGCCTTGCGGGCATCGAGGAGCGTTCCCCACATGCCGTCGGCGGAGTCCGCGATGTTCAGCGACGTGCCGTAGGTGGCGCTCTGCATCGTCTCGACGATCAGGTCTTCGAGCCCGCGAGCGATCGCGGACACCTGCGGGTTCAGGACCTGCTCAGAGAAGTCGACGATGTCGAGCGTCAGCTGCTCGTCGGTCAGCGCGACCGCCGAGTAGAGGTCGGTGTCGAGCACCACGGGCACGCTCGTCTCGGTGAGGTCGTCGATGACGATCTCGGACGAGCGGTTGTTGCGGAACCCGTACTCACGCGCTGCGAGCACTGCGGGCAGCCGCAGCGTCACGGTGTCGCCGTAGGCGCCACGGAACTCGGCGTCAGCGAAGTTCCACACGAGGCGAGGTAGCACGACCTCGCGCTGGAGGAGCTTCAGCGCCATCCGGTTGATGACTGTTGGCTTCAGGAATGTGTTTGCCACGTGTCGACCTCCTGGTCAGGTAGTTGTGACCGCGTCGGCTCCGTGGCGGAGACGTGCGGGGATGTCACCAACGCCGAACGCGGTCCACGACCGCGTCGAAGTCGGGGTCAGGCTCAGCGCCGTTCACGGCGCCTGGTCTGAGCTCACTGGGACGCCGCTTCGGTGCCGACGTCGAACCGACCGGCTCGCCGTAGACCTCGACTGCGTCCGCCACCAGCGCTTCGATGTCGCCGCCCTGGAGCCGCGCCACCTGCGTTGCGTTCAGATCGGGGCGCTGAACACGAACCTCGGCGAGCATCGCCCGCCGTTCCGCGTCCGCTGCCGCCTTCTCCGCTACAGCGATCCGGTCCGCCAGCTTCTCCGCTTCGGACTTCTGGGCCTGCTCGTACTCGTCGGCTTTCGCCGCGCGAGCTTCGAGCTCCTTCAGTCGCTTGCGGAGGCTTGCGGCCTCGCTGTTCGCCTTGGCGATCTTCGCCTTGGCACGCTCCACGTCGAACGGCTCACCCTCCGGGGGTGGGTCCTCGTCGTCGGGCGCGGGTGGGTCAGTGTGCTCTTCTGCCATTGGGGTGCCCTCCTGGGGCTATCGGGGACCCCCACCGGGGGGATCAGGTCAAGGCGTCGTAACGACGCCGGAACTCGGCCCGTGCTTCACTGGGCGACAGCCCGCGGGGTATCGAGTTCCACAGCTCGCTGAACCGGTCGTGTTGGGCCTGGTTCGGTAGCGGCTGGTCCATCCGGTACACCGGCTCCGCCGTGCAACCACAGCGGCGGTGCGCCTCGAAATGGGCGGCAGCAGGGCCGTACACCGCGCCCCTACTGATGAGCATGGCGCAGAAGGCGCACGGTGAACCGTCTGACACCCGTGCGTAGCCGAGGCAGTAGCGGGTGGCGCCGATCGACTCAACCATCGTCGAGCGACCACCGGCGAGCACCTGGCGTGACACCTCGCTCTCGACCTGCGAGAACGCCGTCGACAGCGAGCCGGTCCGCTCCACGGTGCCCGGACCCAGCAACCTCAGGTTGGGCACCAGAACGTCGGCAGCGGGCGTCTCCGCCAGCCGCCCCGACGGCGCGCCCTGGGCGCCTTCGGCGGCGTGGAACTCGGTGAAGTACCGGCCGGACAGACCGGCTGACAGTTGATGTCGGGCCTGGATGGATGTCACCAGCGCCGGCTCGATGCTCGCCCAGCCTCGGGCGAAATCCTCGAGGTCGAGCGTCCTCCACAACAGCTGTACGTCGCGAGCGGTGATCGCTCGTAGTTGCAGCTGGCGGAGGCGGTGGGCCTCTGTGAGCCGCCGCCCCTCAGTTGTTGACGACATCGGCCGGCGACGCCTGCCTACGTAGCTCGGCGTCCAGCGCAGCGAAGGCGTCGTCGGCCAGGCGCATCGCCTTCCAGTTCGTCACGTCCTGAGCCGTTACGCCGGGGATCTTCTCCCACAACGCTTCAACGGGCACGTTGAGCGACTGCGCCAGCTTCGCCAGCCCGTCGACCGTCGCAGCGAACGACCGCGCCTCCGTGTCACGCCAGCGAACCTGAGCGCCATCGCTCACCGGCACACCCGTGTAGACACCGACCAGCCCGAAAGCCTGCTCGATCGACTCACCGAAGCCGATCTCACGCTCAGCCATCTTGCGAGAGTGACCAACCTCGGCAGCGACCAGCGCCTCAGCCGACAGGTTCACCATCTGCCCCAGCAGGTTGTGTGGCGGCACCTGGGAAACCACACCGAACTGCTCCACCGTCGCCTGGCGCGACTTCAAGTAGCCCGACAGGTCGGTCTGGCCGAACTCCCCGACCCGGACCTCAGGGTCGTCGAAGGTCAACATCCGCGACGCTGACGCCTTGATCTTCTCTGCCTCGGTGTCCGCCAGCCAACCCATGATGTAGCGCTGACGGAAGGCCCCGAAGTGCTGAGCGACCAGCAGGTCGAACGTGGTGAAGTCGAGCTGGTCCTGAAGCGAAGTGATCGCCCCAATCTCCGACCACGTGTCACCGTCGAGCTCGTCGACGTTGCGGAACCTCACGATCGGGCACACGCCCGCTCCGTGAGCCGCCTCCGACGCCAGCACAGGGGCGAACGCCTGGTTACGCGCCTTCGCCACCTCGGGATCGTTGACGAGCGTGTAGATGCCCTCATCGTCGTACAGGCGCCACTCCACCCGCCGGTGAGCGTTCACCGTCTCCAGCGCGAACACCGGCCAGTCCGGATCCTCGTCGTAGACCGCCGTCATCGACCGCGGCGACAGACCGCGCATCACCGGTGTCGCCTCGCCGGGGACGACCTTCAGGTACGAGGTCCCGTAGGCGAACGCGGCCCGGTAGATCGCAGACTGATGGGCGTCCATCTTGTTCGCCTGCCACACCAACCACAGCGCCGAATCGTCGCCGGCGTCACGGAACCCGTCGACGAACATCGACTGCGCCGGCACGTCCACCACCAGCTTGCACACGTTCACCCGCGACATCGCCGCCATCTGCACGACCTCGGACGGCACGCCCGATGGGATCACCGGCAGCGGCTGCTCGCCTCGCCAGTAGTCCCGCAGCATGTCGAGCTCGGTCCGCTCCGCCGCCTGGATGTTCAACAGGTCGCCGGCGATCACCTCTGCCTCAGCCTTGCTCAGCACCGGTGAATCACCTCACTCTCACAGGAACGACGCCCGCCCCGTGCGCTGCCTGCGACGGCGCGCCTTCGGGAGGGCCAGATACTGTTGACGCGCCAATCGGGCGAGCACTGCTGCGGGCACGGCGTCGATCTTGCGGGCGGATTCCCGATGCTCCTTGCGCACCGTCACACCCCAGCGATTCGACGCCATGCGGGCGTTGTGGGCGTGCTGGCGGAACCGCGTCGAGCCGCAGTGCGTCAGCTGCTGCTCGACGATCGCATCGTGGAACGACTCACACGCGGCCGTGAACTCGGCCTGGCGGGATCGCATGTCGAACGCCACGGGATGCCGTGACGTCGACTTCACGCACAGACCGGAGCCCAGCTCCTCCGCCCAGCGGTCCACGTACGACTCCCACGGGTGCAGGTCGGAGAGGAACCCGACCACGTCGTAGGTGTCGAAGGCCTGGCGGACACGGCGGTCGATGTCCGCCCTGTCGACCTCGCCGGTCATCCGATCCGGCTCCCACACATGGATCTCAAACACGTGATCCACCTCGACGAGGCACCCGATCAGCGCTGAATGGTCATCCGACTTCGACCCGTCGAACCCGAGCGTGATCTGCTCGCCGGCGGCCGGCGTCAACTCCGGCAACGCCTGCGCATCCCACTCCAACGGCGACAACCACGCGTCATCGGCCACCGACATCTGGTTCAGGTAGAACCGGCGGGCCTCCGACGGCGGCGTGCCGGGGTCATAGACCTCGTCACGAACACGCTCCAGGTCGACCCATGACGAGTCGCCGTAGGCCGCCTCGAGCGCCGCCATCAGCTCCGCCTCGTCGGACAGGTCGACGCCTGGGGGAGCCTCGCGGGAGTCGTACAGGATCGTCGCCCGCGCAGTCCGTCCAGCGGCCTGCGCCTGCCAGGCGTCGTACGAGCGCTCGGCCACTGACTCCACGCCCATCTCGTGAGCGTTCGTCGTCTCCACCGACCTCGCCGCGCCATCGCGCGACTTGCCCAGGTTCCTGCGGATCACCTCGGCGAGCTTGTGCCCACCGTTCGCCTGCACCCAGTGGTGGGTCTCGTCGAGCACACAGAACGTCGGCCGCGCGCCCTCAGCGGTCGACGCCGACGCAGTGATCGGTTCCAACTTCCCGCCGCCTGCGGCGAACACTCGGGTCAGCCCAGGATCGAGCCCGTAGTCATCGACGATCGGGGACTCCGCGACCATCGCCAACACCATCGACATCGTGTTGTTCGTCTGCTTCTCGGACACGCCGGCGATCTGCACCCACGGCAGAGATGCGGGTGCGCCCACCGGCACGCCATCGGCGTCGAACCCGTCGAAACGCACCGGTCCGCACAACTCAGCGAGCGCCAGCGCC
>CALMIW010000086.1 GCA_937864275.1 uncultured Dehalococcoidia bacterium | reverse complement strand
GTAAGTTGTTGGCGGTCGAGGAGAAGCGCGTGAAGGGCGCCCGCGCCGGGTTGCGTGCTGCGCGCGATCCCCAGCAGAGCGCCTGAGCTGCTCGGGACTGAGGCTCCACGACTGTTCACCCCGCCGCAGCGCGATCTGACTCCGCAGACGTCGGCCGGGTTCACGTTCATCGACTTCGCCGAGGATGTGCTCGGGCTGACGTTGCTGCCGTGGCAGAAGTGGCTCGCCGTCCACGCGCTGGAGTTGCGCGACGACGGCCGGTTCCGGTTCCGCACGGTGCTCGTCCTGGTCGCCAGGCAGAACGGCAAGTCGACGTTCCTGCAGGCGCTGCTGTTGTGGCGGATGTGGGCTGACCGGATCCCGATGGCGTTGATCGCGGCGCAGTCGCTGGAGAAGGCCGAGGAGGTCTGGGCCGGCGCTGTGGAGATGGCGCAGGGTTCCCCGGAGTTGGCGGCCGAGATGCTCGAGCCGATCCTGGCCGCGGGCAAGAAGGAGCTGCGGACGACGTTCGGGTCGCGCTGCAAGGTGCAGACGGCGAACCGTAAGGGTGGCCGCTCACTGTCGGCCGACCTGATCCTGCTCGACGAGTTGCGCGAGCACCATACGTGGGACGCGTGGGCGGCGTTGACGAAGACGACGATGGCCCGTAAGAACCCGCAGACGTGGGCGACGACGAACGCCGGTGACGATCTGAGCATCGTGCTGAACGATCTGCGGGAGACGGGGCTGCGGCAGATCGAGGATCCGGCGACGGACTTCGCGATCTTCGAGTGGTCCGGCGCCGACGACTGTGACCTGGACGACCGGCAGGCGTGGGCGCAGGCGAACCCGTCGTTGGGCCGCACGATCGCCGAGGAGTCGATCGCGGCAGCCAAGACCACCGACCCTGAGTGGGTGTTCCGCACCGAGGTGTTGTGCCAGCGGGTGAACCTGGCGGCGGTGTCGCCGTTGCCGCGCTGGCCGCATGTGCGTGAGCCGGGTTCTACGGCGCCCGTGGGCGCCCCTACGGGCTTCGCGGTGGATGTGTCGTGGGATCGGTCACGTGCGTGGATCGGCGCCGCTGTGCGCCTTCCTGACGGCCGTACGCATCTTGAGGCTGTCGCCAGCGATGAGGGCACCGAGTGGGTGTTGCCGCGACTGCGTGAGTTGTGCGAGCGGTGGTCGCCGGTGGCGGTCGGTCTGCAGGCGTCCGGTGCTCCGGCGTCGACGTTGCTCGGTGAGCTCGAGG
This sequence comes from uncultured Dehalococcoidia bacterium, assembly GCA_937864275.1. GTDB lineage: Bacteria > Chloroflexota > Dehalococcoidia > Tepidiformales > Tepidiformaceae > Amarobacter. The sequence goes on along the minus strand of CALMIW010000086.1, from coordinate 3,151 downwards.
AGTTCCTCGACGTGCCGGTGGCGGCGATCGGCGGTGCTGATCTGGCGCGTGCGTGCGGGTCGATGTTCGACGCGGTGGCGAATGGCACGGTGCGGCATCCGGGTCAGGAGCCGATCGACTCCGCTGCCCGCCATGCGTCGATCCGGCCGCTGTCGGACGCCTGGGTGTTCGACCGTAAGCGTTCCCCGGTGGACATCGCCGGCCTGATGGCCGAGGCGATGGCGCTGTGGGTGTTGTCCACGATCAAGCCGAAGCCGAAGCGCACGGCACCGAGACGCATTAGATGACGAACAGGAAGGGGTCAGCGTGATTCCGTCGACCCCGGAGCAGTGGCTGTCCCTGCTGACCGCACGCCTGGATGCCCGCCAGTCGCGGCTTTCGGCGTTGCGTGACTACCTGGCCGGCAACCCGCCGCTGCCTGAGGGCGCGGTCAACGACGAGACGGCGTACCGGGACTTCCAGTTGAAGTCGCGTACGAACTTCGCCGAGCTGGTGGTGGATGCTGTCGCCGAGCGGATGCGTGTCGGCGGTTTCCAGGTGGGCACGACCTCCGACGATGACGATGCGGCGCGTGCGGTGTGGCGCGACAACATGCTCGACGTCGGCTCTGCGGACATCCACCGGGACATGCTCGCGGTAGGCGTTGCGTATGCGGTGCTGACCGGCGATCGCCGCGTGATGGTCGAGGCGCCCGAGTTCTGCATCACCGATGACGATCCGCGCACGAAGTTGCCGCGGGCAGGTCTGATCGTGTGGCGGGACACTGCCGCCGGCATGGATTATGCCGACCTGCTGCTGCCGCGTACGGTGCAGCGGTTCTCCCGCGAGATCCCCGATTCGCAGATGCTGGTGACGAAGGGGTCGTTCCATGCCCCGTCGGCCGGTGATTTCTTCAGCGCGAACCCGATCGAGGTGACACGGTCGTGGAATCAGGGCCAGTGGGAGCCTGAGACTGCGCCGATGATTCACGGCTACCGCGAGGTACCGATCGTGAAGTTCGCGAACCGTGACGAGGTCGGCGAGTTTGAGCCGCCCACCGCTCTGCTGGACAGGATCAACTGGGGTCTGTTGCAGCGCCTGGTGATCACAGCCACTCAGGCGTGGAAGCAGCGTGCCATCAAGGGCGAACTGCCGACGCATGACACCGAGGGCAACGAGATCGACTACGGTGCGGTGTTCGCGCCTGGCGCCGGCGCGCTGTGGACACTGCCTGACGGTGTCGACATCTGGGAGTCGTCTCAGACTGACATCGGCCCGATCCTCACCGCGATCAAGGACGACATCCAGCACCTCGCGGCCGTCACCCGGACGCCGATGTCGACGTTCATGCCCGGCGGGGAGAACCAGTCGGCCGAGGGCGCTGCGTTCGCCCGTGAGGGTTTGGTCTTCAAGACGGAGGATCGGATCGCGCGTGCGTCGAGTGCGTGGGATCGGCTGATGCGGTTGGTGCTGGACACCGATGCGGTGGTCACGAAGTGGATGCCGGCCGAGCGCCAGTCGTTGGCTGAGCGCGGCGATGCCGCCAGTAAGGCGCAGGATCTGCCGTGGCGTACCCGCATGGAGACAATCTGGCAGTTCTCCGGCGAGGAGATCGACCGGATGGAGGTCGAGCGCGCCGCTGAGGCTGACGCCGTCGTGCAGCCGCCTAAGCAGCGCCAAATCCGTACCGAGACAGACGAATCCGGCCGGATCGTCGGATTGACTGAGGAGATTGCATGAGTAAGTCCAACGCCACCGAGTCAGACTTCCTGGCGCTGACGTTCACGGCGACTGCTTTGCCGTGGGCTGCCGCGACGGAGCTCGACATTCACCTGCACACTGCTGACCCAGGCGAGGCGGGGATCTCGACGACGTCGGAGGCGACGTACACGTCTTACGCGGCGGTGACGGTTGACCGGGCAGCGACAGACTGGACGGTGACTGGCAACACTGCCACTAACGACAACCTGATTCAGTTCCCGCAGTGTACGGGCGGGTCGAACACGATCACGCACGTCAGTATCACCCCGCAGGGGTCGACGCAGATCCTGTACAGCGGCGCGCTCAACTCGTCGCTGGCGGTGTCCAACGGCATCCAGCCGCAGTTCGCGGCCGGTGCCTTGAGCATCACCGAGGACTGACGTGGGCGGGTTCTCCCGCTTCGGCGACATCGACGACCGCAAACTCTGGTACGGGATGTGGCGTAAGACGACGTCGGTGACGGCGGTGACGCAGCAGTGGTACGACGATTCGATGCTGGCGGGTATCCCGGCGGCGAACTTCTACGCATCGGCGCCGCTGGTGTCGGCGACGTTGGACGCCAACGACGGCATCCGGCATTGGCGGTTGGAGGACGGCGCGTCGGAGCATCTGCTTGAGGCGATGGTCTTCGGCAATGCGGGCACGCTTGAGGCGCCGGCGCAGTTGATGTTCTGCGACTGGCTGCTGTACTACCCGTTCTTGGACGGCGACTCGGCCGACGCGCAGGATCTGACGAACACGGTCAGCCTGCCGCGCTACACCGACGGCAAGGGTTTGCGGGCGTTCATCGTGGCGCAGGGTTCCGGCAGCGGTGTCGGGTCGTTCACGTTGTCGTACACGAACCAGGATGGCGTCAGTGGCCGGACGTCGACCGGGTCGGTGGTGACGCCGACGGCGTCGGGGTTCATCTTGACGTGCAGCAGCGGTACGTCGTCGAACCGCATGGAGCCGTTCATCCGGCTTGAGGGCGCCGACACGGGTATCCGCAGTGTGGAGCAGTTCACGTGGACGGCGCAGCCCGGTGGTATCGCGGCGTTGGTGATCGTCAAGCCGTTGGCGCCGCTGCTGTACGCGGAGATCGGCACGGTCGCCGAGCAGACGTACTACCCGCGCTTCCCGAAGATCGAGTCCGGCGCCTATCTGAACGTGCTGCGTTCGCAGGTGGGCGCGACGCCTAACGCGCGGACATTCACCGGACTTGTTACCACGATCAGGAGTTAGACAATGGGCTTCTCGTCACTCGACGACTTCATCGCCAGCGTCACCGTTGACGGCAAGTTCAACCGCTACGACTGGAACAAGATCACCGGCGCCGCCGCGTACACCGCGGGCCGCTGGTATGACCTGTCGGGTCTGGCCGGCAACCCGCCGGCGAACGATTGCAGCGGCTCATTCACCCGCTCGTACACGA
>CALMIW010000085.1 GCA_937864275.1 uncultured Dehalococcoidia bacterium | reverse complement strand
TCAGGCTGCAACGCTTCGCCAAAGCTGACGGCCTTGGCCGCGATCACGTGCATCAGCGGGCCGCCCTGAAGACCAGGGAAAACTGCTGAATTGATGCGCTTTCCGAGTTCCTCATCGTTCGACAGGATCATGCCGCCGCGCGGGCCGCGCAGCGTCTTGTGCGTCGTCGTCGTCACCACGTCCGCGTGCGGGATCGGGCTCGCATGGGCGTCGCCGGCGATCAGCCCGGCGATGTGCGACATGTCGACCATCAGCATCGCGCCCGATTCGCGCGCGATCTCACCGAACGCCGCGAAGTCGATCGCCCGGGGATACGCGGTCGCCCCGGCGACGATGATCTTGGGCTTCGCCTCATTCGCCAGCCGCCGGACCTCGGCGAGGTCGATGATTTCCGACTCGCGGTCGACCGTGTAGGGGACGAAGTTGTAGAGGCGGCCGCTGAAGTTCACCGGCGAACCGTGGGTGAGGTGCCCGCCCTGGCTGAGCTCCATCCCCATGATCGTGTCGCCGGGGTTCACGAACGCCTGGTACACCGCCATGTTCGCTTCGGCGCCGCTGGTGGGCTGCACGTTCGCGTGTTCGGCGCCGAAAAGCTGCTTCGCCCGCGCAATCGCCAGTTCTTCCAGGCGGTCGCTGTGCTGGTTGCCGGCGTAGTAGCGCTTGCCGGGGTACCCCTCGGCGTACTTGTTGGTGAAGACCGAACCCGTCGCTTCGAGGACCGCCGCGCTCGCGTAATTCTCGCTCGCGATCATCTCGAGCGATTCGACCTGGCGCGTTCGTTCGTCCTCGATGATCCCTGCGACTTCGGGATCGAGGCGGGAAAGTGCGGACATGACAGCCTCCGCTGGTTCGGTGTGGAAGTGGTTCAAGAGTAGTGGCAGATCGAGGGTGGGTGAAGCGAGACCGCTACGACCACCTGTCCCAGCGCATGATTTCGCTGACCGGCTTCCGCGTGACCGGGCCGAACTTGCCGATCGGATAGCCCACCGGGATGAGGCAGAACGGCTGGATCTCCTCCGGCAAGTTCAGCACCTCGCGCGCCGCGTTCCGGTCGGCGATAGCGAACGTCGTCGGTGTGGCGGCAAGGCCGAGCGCCCGGGCGGCCAGCAGCAGGTTCTGCACGCCCGGCCAGATCGACCCGCCGGCGCCCGCGCCGGCCGAGAACGAGTCGCGGATCGGGACCGCCACCTGCAGGCAGGCGATGATCAGCGCCGGGATTTCGGCGAAGTGGTCCGCCTGCCAGCGCACCGCTTCCACCATGCGTTCCCGCTTTTCGTCGGATTGGTGCGGCAGGCTCGCCGGGCGCCCACCGCCCACGCTCACGTACGCCTCGAACACGCGGCGGTTCAGCTCTGCCAGCTTCTCCTTCTGGGCGCGGTCGCGCACGACGATCCAGCGGCCGTTCTGCTGGTTCGAACCCGAAGGCGCCTGGTTCGCAGCGTCGATGAGTCTCACCAGTGTCTCTTCCGGCACCGGGTCGGGCTTGATCCGGCGCATCGCGCGGCAGTTGTAGATGACGTCGAAGATGCCCATCTGGTCGGACATGGGGTGCGGCTCCTGGGAGTGGTGTGCGCCAACTGTAGCGAACCCCGGGCCACCGCGTGCATGCGGGGCGCCAATGCCGCTCTGCCCTACACTCGACTGGTGAAACACGAGATCCCCGGCCTCCGCCTCGGCGAGAACTGGACCAGTGCCGTCGCCGCCCTCGAGGGCATCCTGAACTACCTCGGCCAGCCTCTTCCCCGCCACGCGCTGATGGGACTCACCGGGCACGCATGGCACGCCTGTCTCGCTACCCGGGACGAAGTGACTGCGCTCCCCTCCGGCCCCGCCGACCTCGATTGGCAGGCGATGGTCGAGCGGTACGCCCGCGCGGGGTACCGCTGGGAACGGTTCGGGGGCGAACTTCCCGCCGGCGCCCCCTGGGACGAAATGCGCTCGGCGGCCGTCGATTGGGCCACGGCCCACCTCGATGCCGGCAGGCCGCTCATCGGCTGGGATTTCCACCTCCACGAACATGGCATCGTCTTCGGATACGACCGGGACAGGGCAGGGTTCCTGGTCCACGACATGCTCACCCCTGAGCTCGGGCCGTTCGTGCTCTGGGATGTCTGGCCGACGGCTGCGACCTCCAGGCTGGAGCTGTTCGCGCCCGTCGAGCAGTCCGAGCTCGACCCGCTGGAGACGATCGCCGCCGCCCTCCGGACCGCCCTGGACTGCTTCGAAGGCAACGACGGGCCGGCCGACGGCCAGCCCCGGGGCACGGCTGCGCTCGATGCCTGGGCCGCAGCCTTCGACGGCGAAACCGAAGTCGACCGCGCCGGGAACGCCTACACCCTGGTGGTGTTGCAGGCCGCCCGGATGGATGGCGCTGCCTTCCTGGCGGATGTCGCCGAATCGATCCCCGACCTCGCCGAACCGCTCCTCTCGGCGGAGAAGGCGATCCGCGAGCAGGTGAAGGCACTGGCGCCGCTCATCACCCTCTTTCCCTTC
>CALMIW010000084.1 GCA_937864275.1 uncultured Dehalococcoidia bacterium | reverse complement strand
GACCCGAGTCGTCTTCCACGAGATCACGAAGCCCGCCATCGAGGCCGCGTTCACGGAAGCGACCGGCGCACACGTCGACGGCGCAATCGACCACGGGCGCAAGGTGCCCGGCAAGATCGACATGGACCTCGTCGATGCGCAGCAGGCCCGGCGTGTGCTCGACCGGCTGATCGGGTTCCCGCTGACCTGGTTCGTCCAGAAAAAAGTGAGCCGCGGCGCCAGCGCGGGCCGCGTGCAGAGCGTGGCCCTCGGGCTGATCGTGAAGCGCGAGAAGGAGATCCAGAGTTTCCGGCCAGTCGAGTACTGGTCGGTCCACGCGGGACTGGAGAAAGCGGGCCGGGGCTTCGAAGCCGAACTGGCCAACTTCCCGACGATGGCGAAGGGCGCCTCGATGAAGCCGCCTTTCCGGGCCGCGGGCCCGGCCATCGCGAACGAAGCGACCGCGAACGAACTGACGGCGACCTTCAACCGGTCCGAGTTCTCCATCGCTTCGGTGACGAAAGGCGAGAAGCGGCGGGGACCGGTCCCTCCCTTCACGACAAGCACGTTCCAGCAGGCGGCGGTGAACCGGCTCGGGATGAGCGCCTCGCGGGCCATGGGCATCGCGCAGGAGCTGTATGAAGGTGTGAGCGGCCAGGCCGGCCTCATCACCTACATGCGTACCGACTCGGTGAACATCTCGCCGATCGCCCGCAGTCAAGCGCGCGACTGGATCACCGGGACGTGGGGCCAGCCCTTCGTGCCCGAAAAGGAACGCGTGTACGCAACGCGAAGCAAGGGCGCACAGGAGGCGCACGAAGCGATCCGGCCGACTGACCCTTCTGCGACCCCGGAAGGGCTTCGCCGCTCGCTGAACGCCGATCAGCTGCGGGTGTACACCCTCATCTGGCAGCGCTTCATCGCCAGCCAGATGACGGACGCGCGCTACGCAACCATGGCGGTCGAGATCGAAGCACGCGACAACGGCGTACTCGCCGGGACGTTCCGCGCGAGCGCGAGCACGCTGGTTTTCGAGGGCCACCTGAAGGCCTACGGGGCGGACGTGAACGATCGGCAGGCCGACGAGGACGAAGACGGCACCGTTGCCGCGCTGCCGGAACTCGCCCAGGGCGACGTGCTCACGCGAAGGAGCGTCGACGCTCGCCGCCACCAGACCGAACCACCGCCCCGCTACACCGAAGCATCGCTGGTGAAGGCGCTGGAAGAGGAAGGCATCGGGCGGCCGAGCACGTATGCGAGCATCGTCCAGACCGTGATGAAGCGGGACTACGTGGAGCGCCAGGGGCGCCAGCTTGTGCCGCAGGAGCTCGGTTTCATCGTGCACGACCTTCTCGAGCAGCACATGAAGAAGTACGTCGATGTGCCCTTCACGGGCGAGATGGAGAAGGAGCTCGACGAGGTCGCCGCCGGCGAACGGGACTATGACACGGTGCTCCGCGAGTTCTGGCCGGAATTCAAGAAAGAGCTCGATGAGGGCGAAGCCGCGGCGGAGAAGCAGCAGGAAGTTACCGACATCCGCTGCAACGTCTGCGGCGAGGCGAACCTCGTGATCAAGTGGGGGCGGAACGGCAAGTTCTTCGCCTGTCCGCGTTATCCCGAGTGCACGAACTCCCTGCCGATGGGGCCAGACGGCAATCCGATGCTCGTCGCAGCGCCTACCGAGACGGACTTCAAGTGTCCGAAAGACGGGGGCGCGCTGGTCCAGAAGAGCGGGCCGTACGGTCCGTACGTGGACTGCGTGAACCGCGAGAAAGGTACCTGTGATTTCCGCGGCGGCGTCCCGGTGGGCATCGCCTGCCCGGAAGAGCCGGATACCGGCCAGCTCGTGGAGAAGCAGACCAAGCGGGGCAAGTTCTGGGGCTGCTGGAACTACCCGAACTGCAGCTACACGACCAACAGCCTCGAGAAGCTCGCGCCGGCGCGACCGCTGCCGGAGCGCGAGGAGGCGAACCGGAAGCTGCTGGAGCGGAGTGCCCGCGGGAAGGCGGCGTTCGCCAAGCGGAAAGCCGGCTCGACGACGAGGGCGCGAAAGGCCAGTTGAGCCGTGAGCCTGTACCCGCCCACCGAGCCCTTCGAACACGGAATGCTCGACGCTGGCGACGGGAATGCCCTGTACTGGGAAAGCTGCGGGAACCCGAAGGGGAAGCCGGCGGTTGTGCTCCACGGCGGCCCGGGCTCCGGCTGTTCGCCCGGGTTGCGGCGATTCTTCGACCCTGCGGCGTACCGGGCGGTGCTGTTCGACCAGCGGAACTGCGGCCGAAGCACACCGCACGCGAGTGACCGTTCGACCAGCCTCGAGGCGAACACGACGAGCCACCTGGTCGCCGACATCGAGCGGATCCGGGAGCACCTCGGCATCGACCGCTGGCTGGTCTACGGCGGCTCGTGGGGCGTAACGCTGGCTTTGGCGTATGCGGAACGGTATCCCGAACGTGTCACGGCGATGGTGCTGGCAGCGGTAACCACGACGCGACGCTCGGAGATCGACTGGCTCTACCACGGGCTGCGGGGAGCCTTCGCCGGGGCGTGGGAGCAGTTCCGGGGCGAGGTGCCAGAGGGCGAGCGCGACGGGGACCTCGTTGAAGCGTACGCGAGGCTGCTGGACAGCCCGGACGCGGATGCCCGGGAGCGGGCGGCGCGGGCCTGGTGCGAATGGGAGGACACGATCGTGAAGCGCTCCGCCTCCGACCCGCCCAATCCCCGCTACGCGGACGAGCGCTTCCGGATGGCGTTCGCGCGGATCGTCACGCACTACTTCCGCCACCGAGCCTGGCTGGAGGACGGACAGCTCATCCGGGACGCGGGCAGGCTGGCAGGCATCCCCGGCGTGCTGATTCACGGGAAGGCGGACCTGACAAGCCCTATCGCCACGGCGGAGGAATTGCGGCAGGCATGGCCAGCGGCGGAACTCGTCGTCGTCGACTCCGGCCACCTTTCATCCGAGGCGGCGATGGCGGAGGCAATCGTGGCGGCGACGGACCGGTTCGCCCGAAGCTAGCGGGGCCGGCGGGCTCGTGTGGCGTAGTAGCCGGGCATGTACTTCGCCGTCGCGTTCGAATGGTGGGGAGCTTCGTCGAAGCCGATGATTTCGAAGCCGGCGGCGACCTGGCCGCCGATCTGCTCGGTCATGGTGTGGCTGAACTGGAGCGACGAATCGCCGAGAGCGCGGAGTTCCTCTTCCGTGAGGCTTCCCACATCGGAGTAGGGAATCGAGAAGCGGACAACGAATTCCCCGCGCTCGTCGAGCAGGTCGCCATCGAAGATGTACATGTCCGGGTTCACGAAGCCGACGAGGAGTTCTCCGCCCGGCTCGAGCACACGGAAGCACTCGCGCCAGACCGGCGCGAGCTGCGGGCAGAAAACGTTTGACACGGGATTCACGACGACGTCGAACGACGCGTCCGGGAATGCACCAAGGTCACGCATGTCGCCCTGGACTGTCGCGATGTCCAACCCCTCGCGTTCGGCGACTTCGCGGTCTCGCTGCAGCTGCATCGGCGAGTTGTCGAAGATGGTCACCGTGGCGCCGGCGGCGGCGAGAAGCGGCCCCTGCTGGCCGCCGCCCGAGGCGAGGCCGAGAATTCGAATGCCCCGCAGATCGCCGGGGAGCCAGCCGCGGATGATCGGTTTGTGCCCGATCAGGACGACCTTCGAGAGGTCGCCCAAGCGGGCGGCCGCGACCATTTCCGGCGTTGCCCCGCGAGTCCACTGGTCGCCGGCGGCAGCCTGGCGGTCCCAGGCTTCGCGGTTGTGCGCCACGACGTCGATGTCAGCCATCCACCGAGGGTACAGCGCAACTGGACTCCGGCCAGCGCCGCCGGGCGCTTCTCCCTAGACCCTTAACACACCACAATCCCGTTATGCCAAGCGGGACGCCTGCCCACAAGACGGCGGAAGCCTTTCTCGATGCCTACCTGCGCGAGCTTTCGGCTGTTGGGAACCGTTCCGCGTACACGATCCGGAACTACCGGACAGACATCGGCAGCTTCCTGGCGTGGTGCCGCGAGCGAAAGCTCGAGCCGCTGGAGACCAATCGCGGCACGTTCCGCGAGTACCTCGGCGAACTCAAGGACGGGGGGATGGTCCCGGCCTCGATCACGCGCCGGACGAGCACGGTGCACGGCTTCTACAAGTACCTTCACCAGGAGGGCGCGACAGAGCGAGACCTCCTCTACGGGGTGGCCCTGCCGAAGCGACCGAAGCGGCTGCCGAAGGTCCTCGACCCGGCGGTCCTCGATGCACTGCTTTCCGCGCCGGACCCGGGGACGCCGGCGGGGCTGCGCGACCGCGCCATGCTCGAACTGCTGTATGGGGGCGGCCTGCGGATTTCTGAACTCGTGAGCCTGGATGTGAAGAAGGTGGACCTGGGCGAAGGGAGCGCGATCATCCATGGCAAGGGCTCGAAGGAGCGGGTCGCGCTGTTCGGCGAGCCTGCGATGCAAGCCCTGGAACGCTACCTCGAGGCGGGCAGGCCCGGCCTGATCGACGGCGGCCCGCGCTCGACTTCGCCTGGTGAGCCGCGGGCGAGC
>CALMIW010000083.1 GCA_937864275.1 uncultured Dehalococcoidia bacterium | reverse complement strand
CCGCCGCCAGGCCGAGAACATCCCGCGCGGCGACGCCGACCAGCGCCTGCGCGACCTGGTGCTCGAGATCAAGGGCATCGACCTCGCCGCCGTGTAGGTCCGGTTTCAACGTGCGCCGTGCAAAGGCGCCATTCCCCAGTGGGTGAGATTCCCACCCGGCAACTGTCGTTCCAGCCGGTAGCAATCGGAACGGTCATGGAGGCAACGAAGTGATCGAAGCTTCTGGTGTAGAGGGTCCGTAGGGACTTGGCGAGTAGGCAGGCCGTAACGCGTAGTGAACACCGAGCAGGCCTCGAAAAGACCAATGTGGAAGCCGACCCGCCGATGATTCGGGGAAGGCCGCCGCTGCTGGGGAGACTGAACGACCGTGGTACCCAGCGGTTCCACCGGGGTAGTGGTGACGGCATGTCTATACACGGGGGATGAGCGCAACACGGGAAGCCCTGCTGGGAGGTGGCCTGAGCGATGCCACGAACCGGAGTGCCGCGAGGCGATGGCCGGGCCCGGCGGGGTGGCGGAGAGGGTCGTAGTACCGCTGAGGTCGGGTAATGCCGACGGAGGGAAGGGCCCTTGGTCTGGAAGGAGTGCTGGCAGGGGCGAGCGAGCGGGAGATTGACGATGAGTCTGGTGACCCCGGTGAGCGTCGAGAAGCTGCGTAAGGCACTGCATGCGAAAGCGAAGGCGAGCCCCGAGTTCCGCTTTTATCAACTCTACGACAAGCTGTACCGATGGGACGTACTGGTCCACGCGTACTGCCGCTGCCGGGCGAATGGCGGTGCGGCGGGGGTGGACGGGGAGACGTTCGAGCAGATTGCGCAGGGGGGAGAACGGGCGTGGCTGGAGGCACTGGCGCGCACGCTCAGGGAGAAGACCTATGAGCCGGCCCCGGTACGCCGGGTCTGGATACCCAAGGAGAACGGCAAGCAACGTCCGTTGGGGATACCGACGATACGGGATCGGGTGGTTCAGACGGCCGCCGTGCTGGTACTGGAGCCGATCTTCGAGGCGGATCTGCAACCGGAGCAGTATGCGTACCGGGAGGGTCATCGGGCACAGGATGCGGTGAGGCAGGTGCACGGACTGATCCGCTCGGGGTACGACGAGGTGGTGGATGCGGATTTGTCGGGCTACTTCGACACGATCCCGCACGCGGAGCTGATGCAATCGGTGGCGCGTCGGGTCGTGGATCGCCAGCTGCTGGCGCTGATCAAGCGCTGGCTGGTGGTGGCTGTGGAGGAAGACGACGACCGGGGCACGCGCCGTCGCACGACGCGGGCCCGGGACGAGAAGCGGGGCGTCCCGCAAGGGGCGCCGATCTCGCCGCTGCTATCGAACCTGTACATGCGCCGATTCCTGTTGGGTTGGAAGACGCTGGGACACCGAGGACGTCTCGATGCGCACATCGTGAACTACGCGGACGACTTCGTGATCTGCTGCCGGGGTACGGCGGCCCACGCGATGGAGGGGATGCGGGCCATGATGCGGCGGTTGGGTCTGGGGGGGGAGGAAGGGGAGACGAGCCCGCGCCGGGGACCGGGGCAGGGGGTCGATTTTCTGGGCTACACCATTGGACGGTGTTACTCGCCGCGCACGGGTCGGGCGTACATTGGCACCCGTCCGTCGAGCAAGAGTGTCCGCCGTGTCATGCAGGAACTCAGTCGGCTGACGGCGCGTGACACGGCATGGATGACTGCCGCTGAGGAGGTGCGACGGATCAACGCGGTGCTGACGGGCTGGAGCAATTACTTTTGCCTGGGTCCGGTCAGCGGTGCGTATCGTGCGATCGATCGTCACATCACCCATCGGCTGCGCTGGTGGTTGTGTCGAAAGCACAAGCAGGCGGGGCAGGGCTACAGCCGCTACCCGGATGAGTATCTCTACGATACGCTTGGACTCATCTGCCTGGGGCGCCGGACACACGACTTCCCGTGGGCGAAGGCATGACATTCCAGAGAGAGCCGGATGCGGGAAATCCGCACGTCCGGTTCGACGAGCGGCGACTGGAAACGGAGCGCCCTGCGCCACCGCGCCAGTCGTCGACTCTACCGGACAACTGTCTCCTGCGGCGCGATGTCCGGATGAATCCGGACCTACGGGCACCGGCGCGATGTCCGGATG
>CALMIW010000082.1 GCA_937864275.1 uncultured Dehalococcoidia bacterium | reverse complement strand
CAGCGGAGCCGACGCCAACAGCGCCGCCGACAGCGTGAGCGAGTCGGTGGCTGCGTTGTGGAGGACCAGGTTTCTGACGCGGTACAGGCGGCGGAGGCTCCGTTGAAGGTGAGCTTCGACGTCTCGGAGCCCGGCATTCGGATGCCGTACGAGGGCCTGGAGCCGCTGCACCGCGGCCTGGTCGGACACGTCGTCGCACACCACGTCGCTCGTGGCGAGATGCTTGGCCAGACGGCCGGCGGCGTTCGTGTTCGTCGTCGCTTCCGCTAGCGACGCGGCCAGCTCGCGATTCTCATCCTTGTCACGTTCAAGGACATGGTGCGCAACACGGGTCAGCTCTGCCCGAGGAAAGGAGCAGGCGATCAGTGCAGCCAATCGATCGGCGGCCTGGACCTTGCCCCGATCTCCCGGTGCCGTGAGCAGTGTCTCCACCGCAGCCCACCCGCCCGCCACCGCGGATGAGACTGGACCTCGATCGACAGGGCCCAGCAGTTCCAACGACGAGTCGATGCGAGGGGCGACCGAGCTAGTGATTGGCTCCACTCGCCGCAGTAGCACCGGAAGCTCAAGCCCACGGCTCCGACGCAGCCTCACCCGCTGATGACCAGCGTGGGCGTTGACCCACACGTAGGGAAACGGCGCGAGACCCTCGCCACCACCACCGAGGGTGATCCGAGCCACGTACCGGTCCATCGCGTCGGCAGACATCTCGACGGCCGCGCTGGGATCACGGGCGGTGACCGAGATGCGAAGCGCACCGGCCAGTCCAGCGATCGGCTTCTTGTTCAGCGGCGTGAGGAGGTTGCTCGCTTCGTCGGGTGAGATCCAGCCGGGGATCTCGTAGGCACGAGTGGTTGCCCGCTGAAGCGGAATGGTCACCTCGTAGGCCGAAGGTGGGTCCAACGATCGGACGTGAGCATCCTCCACGAGATCCCCGAGCGTGCGTTCTCCATCCTCGTGCCGCACTCGATACGTCCACCATCTGTGGAGGTACTCCGTGCTGAAGCCGAGCCCGAGCATGTGGCTGGCGATCGAGCGGGCCACGCGTTCAGCGCCCCAGGATTCTCCTGAAGCCAGCGCGACAGACCACCGCTGGAGATAGTGGCTCTCGGCGGACTCAGCGATCCTCGCGATGACCCGGGCGTCGAAGCTGCCCTGACCGACATTCCCCTTCAAAGCGGCCGTCAGGGTCGACCGCTCGGCCGTCGTGCCGGTTCCGATGTCGCGTCCGGTGAGCTCGAGCACCGACCCCTTGAGCCAGTTCAACGCTTCGATGCTCAGCGCACCGGCGACGACGGCATCGGCCGCCTCCACGATCTCGTGCAAGCTCAGGCAGGTTCCGACATCCCACAGGCGGCGTTGCCATGGCGTCTCGGCTCCGAAGAAGTCGAGGAGCCGCGCGGCGACCAGCTGCTCGAGTGGCTCGCTTCTCAGCACGACGGCGGGTACACTTTCGTCAGTTCTACAAAGAGGGGATCGTCCATCCGGGCGGTCCCCCCCGGGTCGGCTTTGGGCCGGGTGTAGGCCTCAAGGGGGGGCTGGCTCCCCCCGCGG
>CALMIW010000081.1 GCA_937864275.1 uncultured Dehalococcoidia bacterium | reverse complement strand
AGGCGCGTCCTGCCGGTTTTTCACCGTGTACGGCGAACGCGGCCGGGAGAACCACGCCGTGATGGCCATGATCGCTCGCGCCTTCATCGGCCAGGACCCGTTTTGCGTTTGGGGTACCGGCGAACAGGTGCGCAACTGGACGTACGTCCGGGACGTCGTCGAGGGGACGATCCGCGTCGCCGAAGCCATCGACGATGGCTCGGCAGTCAATATTGGGACGATGGAACGGATACGGGGCATCGATGCTGTGCGCGAGGTCCTCAATTACACGGGCCAGGATCCGCGCATCGAATTCCAGCCCGCCATGCCCACGGGTCCACTCAACCGTGTTGCCAGCAACGAACGCTCTGAACGGCTTCTCGGCTGGCGGCCTGAGGTTCGGTTCAAGGACGGTCTACACCGCACAATCGACTGGTACTTCGCCACGAAGGATCGAGAGGAAGTGGCGCGCTCCCTCGACGACTGGCTGACTACTCGTTGAACTCGGTCTCCCGGCCGCCTTCGTGGCCAGAATGGGCTTCGGACGGCTACATTCGGCCGTTGTTCAGCACAAGGGTCGAGTGGAAGGCGAAGGAACTCGTCCGACGAGTGAGAGGTCTGACTCGGACGCCCGCGCCAACCTCGACCTTCGCTCTCGATCCGGTGTACCGGCTTGCAGCCTCGCCGAACCCCTCGGCCCGGGCGGCCGTTCTTGGCGCCGCCTTTCAGTCCGCCGTGGAGCCGGTCCAGGCGATTGATGCCACCTTCGCGGCGCTCGCGCTGGCTTTGGCGGCGGGCCATCGCCCACGCAGCGAGGGGCTCCTGGCATTCCTCGAACTGTGCTACCAGCCCGCGGACCTCGACGCCGGCGCCGCGAGGATGGGGACGTACCTCCGGGAGGTCGGTGCCGCTCCCCACCCCGTGTTCGCGCGTTTCGCGTACGAGGCGGGCTGGCTGACACTCAGATCGGGCGTGCGCCAGTACGTCCTCTCAATGCCGTACCTCACCCCGCGACCTGAGCGTCGCGTCGGGCCCGAACGGCGTCCCCGTCGTGTTGTAGCCCGGCTCAGCGGTGGCCTCGGCAACCAGCTGTTCCAGTACGCCGCCACCCTCGCCTACGCTCGACGTATTCGCGCGCCGCTACGGCTCGACCTGGCGAATTACGAGGGTCCGGTCGTCGACCGCGAGTTTTTGCTCGGTCGCCTGCGCATCCCGATCCGGCGCGCCAACTCGTTTGAAGTCCTCACCACGCGGCTCCGGCCTCATCGCGAGACGCGCGGAGTCTTCGATGACTTCATGTTCGGTGACCACGGGGCCGGTTGGCTTTGCGGTTTCTGGGAAGACCCTGCCTACTTCGCCGACATCGTCGCCACCGTCCGTCGCCGGTTTCGCCCTCGGGACGAGTCAATTGCAGTGGCGGCGAGGAAACTCGTGGAACGCGCTCGAGGTCACGCCGGGCCCGTGATTGGCGTCCACCTCCGGCGCGGCGATAGGGGGCCGGGCGGGAGCGCCTTCTCCCCGTTTTCCAGCCTCCCCTCGGTGTACTACCGCCAGGCCGCCAGCGAGTTTCCGGCGAGTGCCAACTTCCTGGTGTTTTCCGATACCCCCGAGGACATCGCCTGGTGCCGCAAGCACCTGGGCCTGGGCGACGGCACGAACGTCACCTTCGGAGATGGAAGCGACCCGATTCTCGACATGTTTGCGCTCACCGAATGCGACCACGTCATCCTCTCCGCAGGCTCATTCAGCTGGTGGGCGGGCTACCTCGGGGACCGTCCTGGCCGCCGCGTCCTTGCTCCAAATCCGTTACAGGGCCTCGCTGCCGCGCATGTGATGGTTCCCCCGCCGATGCCACTGCAGCCGCACTGGGAACCAATCACACTCGCACCGGCCGCGCTCACCGGATCGCCCACGGTTCTTGACATGTGACTAAAGACTCACATATAGTCCGGCCGTCAGTGGAAACGGTCTTTAAGGCCCTTGCCGACGTCAACCGGCGGCGCCTGCTGGATCAGCTCTTCGAGCGCGATGGCCAAACGCTCGCAGAACTCCAGGAGTGCCTGCCCCAGATGACGCGCTTCGGTGTAATGAAGCACCTGGACGTCCTCGAACGCGCCGGGCTTCTCTCCACGCGGAAAGCCGGCCGCGAAAAGTTCCACTACCTGAACCCGGTCCCGATCCAACAGATCGCCGACCGTTGGATCTCGAAGTTCGCGGGCCCCTGGGTGAGTGCCCTCGCCGGCCTGAAGTACGACCTTGAGAGGGAGAACATGGACAAACCGAAACACGCCTACGACGTCTACATCCAGGCCACTCCGGAGCGCGTCTGGGAGGCCATCACCAGTGGCGAAGTGACGAAGCGCTGGTTCCACAAGACACGCCTGACCGGCGAGTTGAAGCCCGGCGCGAAGATCCAGTACCTGCAGGAGGACGGCAGCTCGGCAGTCGACGGCGAGGTGATCGAAGTCACCCCTCCGCGGCGGTTCGTGCACACCTGGAAGTCCAACTGGGGTCCGGAGTTCGAGAACGACCGCCCCAGCCGCGTTACCTGGGAACTCACCCCGATGGGCGCGACGACGCTCCTCCGGATGACGCACGACGACTTCGATGGCGAGACGGTCACCTACCAGTCGATCTCGCAGGGCTGGGCGCCGATCCTCAACAGCCTCAAATCGTTCATCGAAACCGGCGAGGCACTCAACCTCGCGGAGATCGGCTGATGCCGGCGTGGGCGCCGGACTATCCCGCTCCGGCGGTGGTGTTCGTGGCGCACCCTCGCGGTAGCGGCTGGACGTGGGAGTCCGTGCTGGCGGATCTCAAGCGCTATCTGGAGGAGGAGCGCGCCTGAGCCGGCGATCTACTTCGTGCTCTTCCACACGCCAGGCCCGCGCTGGCAGCGAGCTCAGCGGGTCATCAACCAGGTTCGCGAGGCCGAGGCCGAGGCTGTCGGCACGGGTGCCGCCCAGCCGACGGGCAAGCTTTAAGCCCCGATGACCACCGGCCGCGCGACTGGCCTTCGCCGCGTTCGCGCCCGGACCGTCCGAACCATCGCCCATGCCAGGTTCCCGACCAGCAGCCCGGCCAGCATCGAGTACAGCCAGCCGAAGACTTCGTAGAAGCCGAAAGCGGAGACGGCGACCAGGAGGCCGAACGCCGCCTGGTCGCGGTACTTCACCGGCGAGGTCGGCGGGTCGTCCAGCATGAAGAAGGCGAAAAAGAGCGCCGCATGCAGGTCCGGCGAGCGGAAGAGCCCGGCGACCTCCGACGGCTCCCCGATGAAGCTCGTTGCCGTCGCCAGGGTGTAGAAGGCCCCCAGGAACACGAGCACCATCGGCAGTTTGTTGATGCGGTCCGCCGTGTACCAGCCGGCGGCGCCGATGAGCAGCGCGCCGCCCCAGCCGAGGTCTGGCAGCGCCCCCCACCAGCTGTGGCCGGCGTCGAAGAGCACGGCGGCCAGCACGAGTGCCAGTGCCGCCGGGTTGAAGACGTTTGCCAATCGGGCGCGGAAGAGGTGCTTGCTCGTGATCGCCAGCACGGCCGTCGCGGGTGCGATCATTCCGGCGTCGTACGGGCTCAGCAGGAGGGCGACGATCAGGCCGGAAAGGATCCCGGCCGTGGGGAATACCCAGAGCCCGCGTTCGATCCGCTGGATGACGATGTCGGCGAGCGTCGCCGCGCCCACCGCGTTGATCACCATCGGGATCGCGCGCGAACTGTCCTGCGTGGCAAGCGCAGCGGCAGTCACGGTCGCGAGGACGATCAGGAGGTTCCCCTTCGGGCTCCGAATCGCTCGCTTCACTCTCTTGAGGTCGATGGACTGCGTGGCGGGAATCGCGGTCATGCGATGGACTCCTGCAGGCCCGTCGTCTCGAAACGTTCGAGGCCCGGGGTGATGATGAGCCCCTCGACGCCCTGCTCTTCCAGGAAGGC
>CALMIW010000080.1 GCA_937864275.1 uncultured Dehalococcoidia bacterium | reverse complement strand
TGTTCACCAGCAACGTCGCCGAGATGACCCCATTCCTCGTCTACATCCTGTTGCCGGTGCCGCTCCCACTGGCGGTCATCCAGGCCCTTGCGATCGACATCGGCACGGACCTCATCCCGGCGCTCGCCCTGGGCGCGGAAGAACCGGACGAGGCGACGATATCCCGCCCGCCCGAGCCGCCATCGCGCCCGCTGATGACGCGCGAGCTGGGGCTGCTCACTTTCCTCTTCTTCGGCGTGTTCGAGGCTTCCCTCGGTCTCGGCGCCTACTTCCTCTACTACTTCGAGCACGGCTGGCGGCCGTTCGACTCGTTCGGCCCCTTCGACGCCATCCACGACGAGGCTGCCAGCCTCACGTTCCTCGCGATCGTCGGGGGCCAGCTCGGCTGCCTGGTTGCCCAGCGCAGCGGCCCGATCACCCGGCGGCTCTCGTTCTCATCGAACCCGCTGGTCCTCATAGGGGTCGTGTTCGAACTCGTCCTCGCCGTGGTGCTTGTCTACACGCCCGGGCTCAACGGCCTCTTTTCGATGGAAGCGGTGCACATCGCCTGGTTCGCCGTGGTCCCCGCCGCCGCGGCCATCTTCATCCTGATCGACCAGGGACGCAGGGCACTCCTGTCTGCAAGGGGCAGGCGGCCGGCTGTAGCGGCCACCTGAGCCGTTCGTTGGGGGACTCTCGCAGCTCCAACCGTTGCGCAATGGCGCTGCAGCGAGCCGGCGCGTCCCTGCTGTCGCACCTGCTCGCCGGCCGCCTCGGAGGCAGCGCCGAAGGCAACGTCTTTGAAGTCGCTCCGGCGCCGAGGACGGCGGTGCCGTCCTCCCATCCGACGCTTCGTGAGCCCGGCGCCCGTCCCCGGGAGGTTCGCCCCCGGTGTCCCGGTTCGCCCCATCGTTATGCATCCCGTAGAATTCGGCGGCACTGCCAAGCCACTTTCCGGAGTCCCAATGAACACAATCGAATTCCTGCAGATCTCGTCTGCCGTGGTCCCCGACCGCGAGGCGCTCGTCGAGGTCGGCGGGACAACCAACAAGCGAATCACGTACGAAGAGATGTACCCGCTCGTCGTGAAGCTCGCCAACGCCCTCCAGGGTCTCGGCATCTCGCAGGGCCAGAAGGTCGCGACGATGGCGCAGAACAGCGCCGACTTCGTGATCACCTACTACGCCTGCGCCATGCTCGGGGTGACGTTTGTCCCCCTGAACTCCCGCTCCAAGGACGATGAGCTGACGCACATGCTCAACGTCTCCGAGAGCCAGGCCGTCTTCGTCTCGGAGCGGTACAACGAGCTGGTCAATCGCATCCGCCCGACGCTCACCACGGTGCAGCACGTCATCAACTACGGCCCGGCCACCCCCGGCGCGCTCTCCTACGACGAACTGATCGCGAACGCCGGCGAAGACGAGATCTGGTCGGAAGTCGACGACAAGGACGCCACGATCATCATCTTCACCTCCGGCACGACGGCGCTGCCGAAGGGCGTCCAGCTTACCTATCTCGACATGACCGCCTACGTCACCAACCAGCAGCCGGCCGACCCGGAGCTCCACGAGAAGCTCCTCGTCTCCGCGCCGTTCTTCCACGTCGCCGGCGCCACCGCGATGATGCTGGCCGTCTGGTGCGGGCGCACGCTCGTCATCCTTCCCCAGTTCACCCCGGAGCTCTGGCTCCAGGCGGTGCAGCAGGAAGGCACCACGCACGCCTTCGTGGTCCCGACGATGTTGAAGCGCATCATGGAAGTGCCGGACTTCGAGAAGTACGACCTCTCCACCATGCGCCAGATCACCTATGGCGCCGCTCCCATGCCCTACGAAGTCGTCCGCAAGGCGTGCGACGTCTTCTCTCCCAAGGGCATCGGCCTCATCAACGCCTACGGCCAGACCGAATCGACCGCCACGCTCACCTTCCTCGGGCCCGAGGACCACGATCTCAGCGCAGACACGGAGATCAAGGAGCAGCGCCTCCGCTCCGTCGGCAAGCCCATGCCCGACGTCGAAATCGGCATCATGGACGAGCGCAACCGCCTCCTGCCCCCGGGCACCGAAGGTGAGATCTGCGTCCGCTCGGACCGCGTCATGAAGGGCTACTACAAGCAGGAAGACGCCACCAGCACCGCCATCATCGATGGCTGGCTTCACACCGGAGACGTCGGCAAGCTCGATGAAGGCGGCTACCTGTTCATCACCGGCCGCAAGAAGGACATCATCATCCGCGGCGGCGAGAACATCTCTCCCGGCGAGATCGAAAACGTCCTCGAATCCCACCCGGCCGTTGAAGAGGCCGCGGTCATCGGCGTCCCGGACGTCGAGTGGGGCGAAGTGGTGAAGGCCGTCATCGTCCCGCGCGCCGGCCAGAAGATCACCGCCGAGGAGATCAACGCCTACGCGAAGTCACACCTCGCCTCGTTCAAGGCGCCGCAGTACATCGCCATCGTCGGCGAACTTCCGCGCAACGCCATGGGGAAGGTCCTCAAGACCGACCTCCGCAAGGAGTTCGGCACCCCGACGAACGACGGCGTTTAGTCCGGGTTGTCCTTCCGGCACCGTAACCGAAGGGGCCGCGCGAGCGGCCCTCTTCGTTTTCGCCCGATCGAATGATGACAGGCGCGGCGGACCTTCGTACCCTCGCCGCGATGAACGCGTTGGTTTTTCGCTGGCGGCTGCTGGCGGCGGTGCTGGTGCTTTCCGCCGTAGGCGGAGCGTTCCAGTCGGCCTCGGCGCAAACCCCGCCGGCAGCAGCGGGTACCCCGAGCCCTCCCGTTCCGGCCGGCACGCCCTGGCCCGCGCCAACGGACGCGGCGCTGCCGGGGCCGAGCCAGTTGCCACTGTGCCCGTCCGCGTTCAACCTCGTCAGCTTCCCGGTCGATCGGACGGCGCGGCCCCGCCTCGAAGCAACCTGGGTTGAGGGACAACGAGCATTGCTCCTGGACTGGAACACCGGGCCTGGCGCGAACTGCGCGTTCTTCCAGGTTCAGGACTACGCCGGCGGCTACTCCGGCGTCGGCGAGATGGCGTGGGCCGACTTCATCACCGCACCTGGCGCCAGCGCACGGCTGCGGCCGGCAGTCACCACGGGGAAGCAGTGCTTCCGGCTCTTCACCATTTCGTCGCGGGGTCGTTCGGAGCCGGTTGAGACGTGCCCCGAGGTTCCGACTGGCGCGGTGCGAACTCCACCCCCACCTGGCAGCGGCACACCGCCCGCCTCAGGAACGCCGTGGCCGCCGCCAGCGGGAGCGAGACTGGAGGGCCACGTCCTCCTGCTCGACGAGAACAGCTTCCCTCTGCCGCCGTCCCAGCAGGCGTGGTTCGCCGGGATTTCGTGGGACGTCCTCCCGGGTTTCACGGGGCGCTTCGAAATCCAGCGGGCTCAGGTTCGCCGGGGAGAGCCGCTCCTCTGGAGTTCGCTTTCCTCCGGACAGGTCCCGGTGGGCCTGGCCGCCAGTGGCCGGATCAGCATCGAGGAGTGGGTCGCAACGGGGAGCACCTGGTGCTTTCGCGTGAGGTCCGTGGTGGAAGCCGCCGCGGGAATCGAAACAGGGCCATTCTCGCAGGAGGTCTGCCAGCAGTTGCCGCCTTCCAGCGGCGGCAACGGGCCGGCTCCGGCGACGCCGGTTGCCCCGGCGCCGCTCCCGCCTGACACAGGCAACACATCGCGGGCGCCAGGGGGCCCGGGCTGGCCGGGTGCGGCCGCGGTGGGCGTTGCCGCAGCCCTGGTGGCGTCCGGCGTCGTGGCGCGCCGTCGTCGCTGACGGGCTGCCACTCTGCCGCGGCACGAAAGATGGTAGAATCGCTACCATGAAGACTACCATCGACAGTGCCGGACGCCTGGTAATTCCGAAGCGCATCCGTGAGCAGGCAGGGCTCACACCCGGGGCTGAGCTCGAAGTGCGGTACTGCAACGGCCACGTGGAGGTGGAGGTCGCGCCGGGCAACGTTCGCCTCGAACGCCGCGGACGCTTCCTGGTGGCGGTCTCCGATGATCCCGACGCAGTGCTGACGAATGAGACGGTGCAAAAAGTCATCGAGGACATCCGAAATGAGCGGGAAGCGAGCATCTTGAACCCGGGTCTCGATTCGTGACACGTTTCGCGGTCGACACGAGTGTGATCGTGGCTGCCTCCGTCGCGGCGCACCCGCGCCATCGCGACGCCACCAGCGAACTCGAATCTCGACTGGATGCGGAAGACGTCATGCTCATTCCGGCACACTCGCTGGCGGAAGCATATTCCGTCCTCACGGGGCAGCCGCCGCCTGGACGGCTGTCCC
>CALMIW010000079.1 GCA_937864275.1 uncultured Dehalococcoidia bacterium | reverse complement strand
GGTCGACTTCGTGGAAGGCTTTAGCACGACCCGCGAACTGGAGCGCATCCGGGCGGGAGCGCACGAACTCGCGGAATTGCGATTGCTCGAGGCAGCGCTGACAGGAGAGTTGACGCTCTCCCGGGACGAGACCACGGAAGTGGAGCGCATCGTCGAGGACGCGAGCCCGTTGCGCCGCCTCGGGCTTGGCGAGGGCGCCGCAATCGCTGAGGCGAAGGCGGCCGCCGCAGCTCGCGTGGGGCAGTGGCGCGAACGGGCGGAAAGCCCTCTGGCAATGCCGTCCGAGCGCGAACTCCTCGAGATCGCCGCTCGGTCCTACGAGGGTATCTACGCCGAGCTGGTCGCCCTGGAGTCTCCGGCTCGGTAGCGCTCCTGCGTCCAGGTGGCGTCGTGGAATGGCGCGATGCCGTCGCGCTGCTGGCGGAGACTCGCCACGGCCGTCACGGTGTTCGCGTCGAGCGGGATCCAGTCGTTGAACCAGAGCGACGGCAGTTGGTTCGCTGGCCCTGTGACCGCGAGGAAGCTCAGCGGTCCGTGTTCGGAGTGGTTCCAGACCACCGGATACGAAAGCCTGACCCGGTACAACCGGCCCGGGACGGTCATCCAGAGCCCAAGGAACCGCTGGACATACTCGGGATTCCCGTTGAGCAGGTGCTGGACAGCGGCGCTGAGGTAGGGTTGCCGGGCAGAGTCGAGCGCGGCGTCGCCGCCATAGTGGCCCTTGACCACGGCCACCGCCACGGAGAGCGCCTCTTCCCAGTTCAGCAGCCGATCCGCGAACCGGGGTGTGCTGAGCATGCTCAGGAAGCCGCGCTCGAACGGGCCCTCGAGTTCGCGGTGAAGGTCGACTTCCCACACGCGCTGAATGGTGGGGTTCGCGGCGACGACCTCGAAGAGCTCAGTTGTCAGGCAACTCGGGTGGGGCAGGCCCGCGATTTCCTCGGCTGCCTCGGCCAGGGTGAACCATTCGCTCGCGGAACGCACGGCAGGCGACCGTCCGTCCGGTGCGAAGCCGGCTCCCTGGAGGATCTCGTGGCGCGCGAACGCGTCAGCCGTAAGCCTATCGAGGAGTGTGCTGAGTGCGTCGCGGCTCGGGTGCCGCACGCCGCTTTCGTAGGCCTTGATGGAAGAGAGCGAAATGCCGGAACGCGCGGCCAGTTCGCTCCGGCTGACGCCTTCCTGTTCGCGCAGGCGCCGCAGGATGGCGAACCACGTGGTCATCGGTGGGGTGGCCTACCCTTCGTTGAACGGGAAGCCGCCGGAGCGGGCGAGGCAGGCCACCTCGCGCGCGGCTGCTTCCGCCCGCTCGATGACCGATTCGGGGTAGCCGTAGAGCTTCTGGTGCTCCTGGAACTCGTCGTCGTCGAGGAGTTCGATGCAACCGTTGGGGCGCACTGTGACGTCGAGGTCGAGGTCGATGTAGCCGATCTGCTGGCCATCGTACGTTGGCGGCGTCGTCACGTTGCAATACCACAGTGCGAGTGGGCATCCGGGCCGGGAGAGGCGGAAGACGTTGTACCAGCGGTCGCGCCAGAAGTAGACGAGCGAGTCATAGGGCGAGCGGAACTCGCCGCGACTCGTATAGATCGGGGTGCGGGCACGATACGAGGTGATCAGCAGGTTGCCATCGTCGGAAACGACGTGGAACGGCTGGATCCAGTGCGCCGTACCGTCGTACTTGGTCGCTCGCAAGAGTGCGCGGGTACCCGGGCGGGCAACTGGGTCAGGGTGCACGTCCATTGGCGGATGATACACATCAGGCCTGCTACGCAAGCAGCCTTACGTGAAGTTCATCGAAAAAAGTGACTAGTCGACGACGATCGTCAATCCGGCCGCAACGCCTACAACGAGCGAGATGAGCGCGAGCATGTAGCAGAACAGGACGGCACCAGAGGAGAAGCTCTCCTTGATGTCGTGGTGCATGGGGGCGGCATTTGGATCGTCGTGGCCGTGGGCTGCGTGGCTGTCTGCCATGGGACTGCTCCAGCGAGGTGTCCACGAATTGTGGATGCGCTCGGCCTTGTGCGCATGCCGCCGTACCGGATCGCCGGTACCCTTTGGTCATGCAGCCGCGCCCCCGCAAACAGCTGGTGACCAAGACCATCACCGTCCCGGAGAATCTTCAGCGCGCCTGCGACGATTTCAACGCGGGGCGCTTCTACGAGTCGCATGAGCATCTCGAAGAGATCTGGCAGTACGAACGCGGACGCGTGCGCGATGCCTACAAGGGCCTGATCCAGATCGCGGCCGCATTCGTGCATCTGTCCAGAGGAAAGTTCGTCGGCGCCGAACGGCTCCTGCGGACCGGGGTGGCCTACCTCTCTCCGTACCGCACGGACGGCGCGCTTGGCTTCGACATCGAGGAGATCGCCGCGACGGCGGAAGAACTGCATGCGCGTCTCCTCGCCGTAGGCCCCGCTCGGGTGACAGACGTCGACCTTCGCCGGCGGCCGTTCTACGGCTTCG
>CALMIW010000078.1 GCA_937864275.1 uncultured Dehalococcoidia bacterium | reverse complement strand
CCAGACCCGCGGCGCGCAGCATCTCCACGCGGAACGCTTCCGTCGAGAACAGATCGTTGAGCACCTGCGCCTGGTTCTGCGCAGGGGTCACCCAGTTGTTGGTGTGGCCGATAGCGGCCGACTCCCCAGCGACGGGTTGTGAGACCCATATCGTTGCGGTTGACTGATACTTCTCCGATTCGTGCGTCAGGCCGATCACGAGCAGGGGCACCAGGAGCGCCGGGATCAGCAGCGCCCAGTACTTCAGGAAGATAGTCTCCACCAGCTTGATGGGGATCATGCGTACTCCGTCGGGCCTCGCCGGCCATGGTTATAGTTTCGGTACTGCCCGTCGAGGCGAGGTTGAGGGACGGGTACCGGTCCTTGAATCAAACGCATGCGACTGCGATCCCGAGCTCCGCCCGGAAGTACTCCGTGGTGCGCGCGAGACCCTCGGCAACTCCCACGCGGGGCTGCCAGCCCAGCAGACGCTGGGCCTTCGTGATGTCGGGCCGCCGTCTCTGAGGGTCGTCACCCACCGCTGGCGGGGTGAAGACCATCGACGATGACGACCCGGCAACTCCGGCGATGAGCTGGGCGAATTCCAGGATGGTGTGCTCCTCAGGATTGCCCAGGTTGATGACTTCGCCGGTGGCAGATGGTGATTCCATCGCACGGATGAGACCGTCCACCAGGTCCGACACGTAGCACAGGGACCGCGTCTGGGTTCCGTCCGCGTAGACCGTCAACGGTTCGCCGCGGAGAGCCTGAGTTATGAAGTTGGGCACCAACCGGCCATCAGCCGGGTCGGACTTTGGCCCATAGGTGTTGAAGATCCTCACGATGCGCGCATCGACTGCGCGGTCACGGTAGTAGGCCATCGTCATCGCTTCGCCGAACCGTTTGCCCTCGTCGTACATGCTTCGTGGGCCGGTCGAACTCACGTTCCCGCGGTACGTCTCGACCTGCGGATGCTCCAGCGGGTCGCCGTAGGCCTCCGAAGTGCTCGCATAAAGGAACCTCGCACTGTTACTCAGCGCGAATTCGAGCAGGTTCCGGGTGCCTTCGCTGTTGACTCGGAGGGTCTCGATTGGGAACTGCTTGTATCCGGGTGGGCTTGCCGGGCTGGCCAGGTGGTAGACGCGATCAACGGGGCCGATGCCGGCGGGCAGTCCGTCGACGATGTCCCATTCCTCAACGCCGAGCCTCGGCTGAGCCTCGAGCGCGGTGAGATTGACCCGCCGTCCCGTCGAAAAGTTGTCGACTATCGTGACGTCGTTCCCGTCGTCGAGTAGCCGCTCGACAAGGTTAGAGCCGATGAAGCCGCCACCGCCTGCCACAAGAACGCGCATCAGTAGGACCCCTTCCCGCCGAGGACCGTGGGAATGGTCTTCAAGAGAATCTTGAGGTCCAACCAGAACGACATCTCCTCGGCGTAGCGGACGTCGAGGCCCACCATGTCGGCGAAGTCGTGGCGTTCCCGGCGGAGTGTTACTTGCCAGAGCCCGGTGATACCCGGCGTCGCCGCGAGCCGGGCGAGGTGGCGTTCGTCGTACCGGAGCACTTCCCGCACTGTCGGCGGTCGCGGGCCAACCAGGCTCATGTCGCCGCGAAGGACGTTCTAAAGCTGAGGCAGTTCGTCGAGGCTCGTCTTCCGCAACAACCGGCCGACCCGCGTCCGCCGGGGGTCATCCTTGATCTTGAAAATCATGCCATTCGCTTCGTTCTGCGTGAGAAGGCCGTCCAGCATCTGGTCGGCGCCTCGCACCATCGAGCGGAACTTCCAACAGGTGAAGACGCGGCCACCGCGGCCGACCCGCGCCTGTCGGAAGATCGCACCGCCCCGGCTCTCCGCCACGATGGCGACGGCCAGCAGGAACCAGATGGGCGACGAGACGACGAGCAGCACGCTCGCGCCGACGACGTCTATCGACCGCTTCCAAAGCGGCATCGGCACCGACCGGATAGCCTCTATCCCTGGCAAATACTCCAGCGATTCAGCTCGGGCAGAAGCAATGACGGTCGCCATCAGCTTCCTCCCGCCACCGCGAAGACACGGTCCTCGAGTCCTTCAAGCGGAGTATCTTCTGCCGCAGGCCGCCCGACGCAGAGGTACTTGAAGCCGGCGGCCGAGAGCGCCCCCGAGTCCATCGCGTTGCGACCATCGAAGAACACCAGGGACTCCATCGAAGGAGCGACCTGTGAGTAGTCGAAGGAAAGGAACTCCGGCCAGTCGGTCGCGAGGACAATCGCGTGAGCGCCTCGTGCGCCTGCGGGGATGTCGCCGACGAACTCCGAGAGGATGCCTTCCGCGGCGACGCGATCCGCCGAAACGACCGGGTCGGTTAACACGACTTCGGCTCCCTCGAGCGCGAGCAGGTTCGCCAGTTCGAGCGCCGGAGAGTTGCGAATGTCATCCGTCTGCGCCTTGAACGCCGCTCCAAGGATGAAGATGCGCTTCCCCTCGATACCTCCGAGGATCCCCCGAAGGCGGCTGACCATGCGGAAGCGCTGGCCATTGTTGATGTCGATGACGGAGCGGAGGAGTTGCGGGTGGGTCCCGTGGACCGACGCCATGTGGGCCAGTGCTCGTACGTCCTTGGGGAAGCAGCTGCCCCCCCAGCCGAGTCCGGCAGAGAGGAATCGGCCCCCGATGCGGTCATCAAGGCCCATGCCGAACGCCACATCGGAGACGTCGGCGCCGAGGACCTCGCAAATAGCGGCCATCTCATTGATGAACGAGATCTTGGTGGCGAGGAACGCGTTGGACGCGTACTTGATCATCTCCGCCGTGCGGATGTCCACGCGGACCACCGTCGCCTCCAGCGATGCATAGAGACGCGCGACGCGTTCAATCGCTTCTGGTTCGTTGGAGCCGAGGACGATGCGGTCGGGCCGCATGAAGTCGGGGACGGCGGAACCTTCGCGCAGGAATTCCGGATTCGAAACGACGAAGATCGGGGTGTCGGTTGCGCGCCTCGCCATGCCTTCGACGAGGTCGCCGGTCCCGATCGGCACCGTGCTCTTGTTGACGATGATGGAACCGGGTGCAAGGCGCGGAGCGACCGAACTGACCGCGTCGCGGACCGCACGGAGGTCGGCGGCACCTTCCTGGGACCCGGGCGTATTCACCGCGATGAAGACGATCTCTGCATCGATCCGGTCGGGGTAGCGGTCGTGGAAGCTCAGTCGCCCGGAGGCGATGCCCTTGGCCAGGAGCT
>CALMIW010000077.1 GCA_937864275.1 uncultured Dehalococcoidia bacterium | reverse complement strand
GACGTGGTCGCGAAATGCGGCCGCATCAGCGACGCGCTGCTCGACCGCGACATCGAACGGTGGCGCGCCGCGACCGAGGCGATCGGGATCCCCACGCCCAACGCCCCCTTCACGACGGCCGAACTCTAAGACCACATGCACTGGTACTGGGCGCCGATCCTGGACAAGGAAGTGGAGTTCAATCCCGAGCTGGCGGCAGAGATGGTGCGACGGAACACGATGACCACCGGGATCGGCGGGCAGATCAACCGGCACTGCAACGTGCCGGCGGGGATGGTATTCCTCACCCGAATCAACTTCGGGCTGGCGGGCCTGTTCGCCGGTTTGCGGGCGAAGGGCCCCTGGCGGGCGATCGTCACCGAATACGTCGACGGCGCCCCCCCCTCCACGGAGCTCGGGCGGCTTTCGGCGGCCTCCACGAAGTCAGGCGAACCCATCTAGCTATCGATCATCGGCGACAGGCGGGAACACAGGATGGCGAAAGTGAACGGCTTTACGCACCTGCTACTTTCGCGGTTGCGGGAACGTGTCGAACTACAAGGCAGAAGGTGGAAGAGCGATGACGGAGGGGAGCTCCCCTGTGCTCCCGGCGATGCCGGAGCGCGACCAGCGGAAACTCGAACGGCAGGTGCTCGTGCTGCAGAGCGCGATCGCCGGCTTCTTCGTCGCGGGCATGTTCTTCGGCTGGTTTGGCACGAGATCCGAGGCGGCGGTGGCGGGCGCGGTCTGGATTGCGGGCTACCACGCCCTTCACGCCTTCTACATCCTGGGGTACCGGATCCCGGGACGGCCGATCCGCATCGTCGAGTGGCTCACGCCGCTGCTGGACGTGTCTTGCATCACCACTGCCTGGGTTGTGCTGGACCAGGCACAGTCACCGTTCTGGGCCGTGTACCTCTACGCCCTGGTGGGTTATGGGCGCCGCTACCACGGCTGGCGCTACTTCATCCTCGCCAGTTTCATTGTGGTGAACGTCATCGCGGGGCGGCTGGCGATTTCGCTGAACGACGGACAGGCGGCGATGGTCAACGCCGACCTGCTGACGATGGTGGTGATGACGGCAGCCATGGCGTCTCTCTCGCACGCGGTTGGCTCGGCCTGGAGGCAGGCGGAACGGCGAGCGCGCATGCTGGCCGAGACAGACCCGCTGACCGGCATTGCGAACCGCCGCAACTTCCTCGAACGGCTCGACCTCGACGATTTCAAGCGGATCAATGACGAATACGGCCACCTGCGCGGTGACGACGTACTCGCGCAGGTCGCACGGCTGCTGCACGACAACATCCGCGAGACGGACCGCGTCGCGCGCTACGGCGGCGAGGAATTCATCATCCTGATGCCCGACACATCGCTCGCGAAGGCCACGGCCCTTGCCGATCGGCTGCGCGCGATGGTGTTCGAGGCGACGCCGGCGTCGGTGTCCATCGGGTGCGCGGTGCGGGAGCACGGAGAGACGGCGGGCGCCGTGCTCAAGCGGGCAGACGACCTCCTCCTTTCGGCGAAGCGCACCGGGAAGAACGCAGTCCGCTCGACCACATTGCGGCGCTCGGCCTAGCGGATCCTTCGCACGTGCGCCACGGCCGAGAGGTCGGGCGGCGTGGAGATAGCGTCACGGATGGCGGCCTCGTGCCCGGCGTCGTGCGCCGCCCACTGCTCCAGGTACGCACAGGCAACCAGGACCGACTGTGCCGGCCAGGCACCCGGAGGCATGGCGATCACGAGCATCCGCTCGATGGAGGCGGGAGTGAGGGCGGCCAGAAGGCACACCGTTCGTTCGCGGGCACGGGCCGACCGTTCGATCAGTGACGCCAGTTCGAGGGCTGCCGCAGCCTCGATGGCGGCCTCGCGTTCGGCGTAGAGGGCGCCAGCCTCGAGCGCGAGCGGGCCCGAGCCTTCGTTGATGCGTTCGAGCAACCCTTCGAGAGCATCCTCGGCAGAGAGTGCGTGAACGAGATGGCGTTGGGCCGACCACGATTCACCCGGTGCGGTCCGCGACCAGTAGTCAGCAGGCACGACATCCACGAGCGCCAGGAGAGACTCGCGCCGCGCGGCTGCCCGCCCGATGAGGACGCGCACGACGGGGATCACCCGGGCACCGGCCCGAGGCGTGCTTCGATGGCCTCGCCCGCCGTGGGATGCACCTCCGCATAGGCCCGGAGCAGCCCGAAACAGCCGCCGATCATCATGTCGCCGAAGGGAGCGGCGAAGTACGGCCGGAGATGCGTGCCGCGGATTTTCGCGCGCTGCGGACCGGTCGCGGCTACGAGAGAGGGAACAGCGGGGAGCACAATCGAGCGGTCGGCGTGGAAGGCACCGTGGCCCTGCGAGGAGAAGATCGCCGCGTGCTGGAGCGATCCATCGCACAACGAATCGGCGAACGCGACGATCTGGGCCGCCGAGACTTCGCCGGTGTGGTGCTCGAAGAGGCTGGCAATCCGCCTGCCCCGCAGGTGGAAGGCCAGGAGGTGCATGTTCCCGAGGTTCATGACGAGGGACTCCTCGGCGCTGGCCACCTGCTCATCGTGGAGGGCGCCGAGGGCGGCAGCGGGGCCTGTATCCATGAACACCACCGGGGCCTCACTGCCGGCGGAGGCGCACATCGCCCGGGCGCGGGTGAGGTAGGTGGGAAGGGCTCCGCCGGCCGTCGCAAACGCGAGGAGGTCGTTCCGTGCCTCGACGATGCGGCGGAGGTGTTCGAACCGGAAGACCCGGTCGGACACCCCCGGCGGTGCGGCGCCATGGTCCAGGCACCCCAGTGCAAAGCCGTCGAACGAGGCTGGCACCTCGAACGCCGCCAGTGCCGTGCGGATGGCCTCGAGGTCGAGGTCGCGGAGCACAACGCGGTCGGCATCCAGGGAGGCGGCTTCGTCGTCGGAGACTAGCGTAACGCCGAGATCACGCACGCGGTCGAGGTCGTCGTCGATGGTCTGCGCCGCCTCCGGGGTGGCGTAGGCAGCTCGGCCCGAACGAAGGAACTCTTCGAGTGCCCACGAGCAAGGACCACCGCCGGCGACCGTGCCAGTGAGCACGAGCGGCCGTCGCGCCGCAGTCGCACGGCGGATACGCCGAGCGGCGACTTCGGTCGCCGAGGGCAAGACCAGTTTCACGGAGTTCTCGACGTGCTGGTCGCTGTCGAAAACGAGGATGTCCTGCGTGCCTGTGCCCATGTCGATCGCGAGGATGCGCATGGAGACAGTGTAGGACGCCGCCGGAGGGACGGTTAGACGAGCGGGCTGACGGGATCCCGGGTGCCGAGCACGACTTCTCCACGCTCCACGCCAGCGACAATCGAACCGGCGATCCAGAAGACGCGACTCCCCTGGGGCTCCCCAACGAGGATGGAGCGGCCACTTACCTCCCGCACGAAACCGACCGGAGACCCGTTGAGGTCCCGAATCCGCATCCCCTGCCTGAGGACCGACAGTCGTTCATCCAATTTCACCGGCCGTACTCCCGTGCCGAAACTCCCTGTCGGACTGCCGTCCGCGACCTGCCGGCCGCGGCCTGGCAATCCGGAGCAGGGGGTGGCTCTC
The DNA here is from genome assembly GCA_937864275.1 of uncultured Dehalococcoidia bacterium. Lineage (GTDB taxonomy): Bacteria > Chloroflexota > Dehalococcoidia > Tepidiformales > Tepidiformaceae > Amarobacter. The sequence continues at coordinate 4,199 of CALMIW010000077.1, read as the reverse complement.
AGCGAATCTACGAGACGCAGGGCTGAGCAGTTAGACGCGGGGCCGATGGGATTGGCGGATACCCATAGTCCCCAACTATCGCTCGAACGGGCTTCGGATTTACCTATAGACCCGCTCGATGCCGACGCCCCGTCGGCAAGGCGCGCTCGATACCGGCTCTCCCGGCAAGCACGCGTCGGCCGGCTGCGCTACGCTCGGGCCACCACACCACACTCCCGAGGATCTCCATGACCCGAAAACTCTCCGTTGGCATTACCTGGCAGTTCGACATGAAGCGCGAAGACGCGATCTCGCTCGCGAAAATCGCCGACGAGTCCGGAATCGATTCGTTCTGGGTGCCGGAAGGATGGGCCCGAGACGCATTCTCACTGCTCATCTCGATCGCGGAGAAGACCGAACGGATCAAGCTCGCCACCGGCATCGTGAACGCCTACTCGCGGACGCCAGGAGCGCTTGCCCAGCACTTCGCGACACTCGACGAGTGGAGCGGCGGACGCGCGATCATCGGTCTCGGCGCGTCCAGCGCGAACGTGATCGAGCAGTTCCACGGCATCCCGTTCCAGCCGTCGCTCGCGCGGCTGAGGGAGACCGTGGAGATCATCAACATGCTGATGCGGGGCGACAAGCTCGTGTACCACGGCAAGTGGTTCAATTTCGACAAGGGGTTCACGCTCCGCTTCAAGCCGGTGCGAGAGCATATCCCGATCTACCTCGCCACGCTGCATCCCAAGAGCGTGAAGATGACCGCGGAGATCGCGGACGGGTGGATGCCGGCCTTCATCCCGCGGAGCGCCCTCAAGGACCAGATCGACGAGTTCCGCGGCTGGGCAGCCGCGGCGGGACGGGACCCGAAGGCAGTCGAAGTGAAGGCCGGCGGAGTAACCGTGAGCAACGACCCGGCGGCGCGGGACAAGGGCCGTGGCTTCATGGCGTTTTACATCGCCAGGATGGTGACGTTCTACTACAACCAGCTCTCTCGCTATGGCTACGCCGATGAGGCCGCCGCAATCAAGAAGGCCTTTGACGACCACGGTTCGGCCGCCGGCGCGGCGGCGATTCCGGACGAGTTGCTCCAGGACCTCGGGTTTTCCGGGAACGCCGACGAGTGCCTCTCCCGCCTCCGAGACGACGAAGCGCTGGGTGTGGACGTGCACAACGTCAGCATCGACACGACGGACCCGGTGGAGTTCGGCCGGGCCGTGGAGACGCTGTTGCGGTAGGGAATCCGGCTAACTGCCTTTCGTGATTGCCGCTTAGTTACGTCTTGCTAGACTTCGCCTGATGCTCAGGAGGATTGGTTTACGGCGCGCCGAATTGCTGCAGCCGGTTGCCGCCGAGGCGCATGCCACGGCCATACAAGCAACCTCTTCCGACCTCGAGGATCTCGCGCATCCGACCCCGGCCCCGGAGGAGCCCGGCGCTTCGCCGGGCCGCAGGTTCACATGGAAGCGCGCCATCCTGGCGCTCGCCATCATCGCCGTCCTTGGCGCGGGCGCGGCGTTTTCGCAAAAGGACAAGATCGCTCCCGAGGCGGCAGATTTCTTGCGCGGAGTGATCGGCGATGAGAACACGGCGCGCCTCGAGGGCTGGGTCTTCGAGGTGGAGGACCGTGCGCACAAGGTGAAGTACCGGTTCCTCGGCGGCGAGGAGAACCCATTCGACACGAAGGAACTGCAGGTCCAGTTCGTACCACACGCTCCGGCGAAGGAGATCGTGTACCTCGCCGGCTCCGGGCGCGAAGCCGGGCAGGCGCTGACCGCCGAGGCGCTCGGCCCGCTGAGGATGCAGTTCCCGGTGACCCAGCTCATCTTCGCTGAAGGGCAGCCCGGGGAAGGCGAATGGAGCACCACCGGCCTGCCGCGGAACACCCCGGCAGAGACGCTGATGGCGAAGACGTTCATCCGGCCAGACAAGTCGCGGCCCTACGCTTCGGTCGGCGTGCTGCTGGTCGACCAGCGCCGCGTCCAACTGAAGATGGTCGGCGGCACCCTCGAGCCAGGCGGCGACCGGGGAGTGAGGGGGCCGGGCACCATCCCGAAAGAGGACTACAAATCGCTCCTGGTTGCCTTCAACGGCGGCTTCAAAGGGCCGCACGGCAGCTACGGCATGGTGGCGAACGGCAAGGAATACATGAGGATGCGCAACGGCCTCGCCACGATCTGCGTTGCCAAGGACGGCCGCATCAAGATGGGCGAGTACGGGCGCGACTTCACCTGGGAAGAGTCCTTCGAAGCGTGCCGCCAAAACGTGATCCTCCTGGTGGACGGCGGCCAGGTAAGCAAGCGAACCACGGAGGGCAACGACACCTGGGGCTACGTGAATGTGAACTCGTCGGAGTTCATCACGTGGCGCTCGGCGGTGGGCATCACGAAGGATGGGAACCTGCTGATTGCGGCGGGCAACTCGCTGAGCGCGGACACGCTTGCGAAGGCGCTGCATGCGGCGGGCGCGTACATGGCTATGCAGCTCGATATCAACGGCCCGTACATCTGCACCGGGCTGTTCTACCCGCAACCCGATGGCAGCGTGAAGGCCGAGAAGTTCATGGACAGCATGTCGCCCTCCGCCTCGAACTTCCTCGGGACGCGGGAGCGCGACTTCTTCTACCTCACGCTGGACGAGAGCAGGTACCGGTAAGACTCACGGGAAGATGTGGGCGCAGGTCCCATCCGCCCAGGCCCAGTACGCGCGGCCGTCGACGAGGCCGGTGAAGCCCTGCAGGCCCTGCGGAAGGCCGCGAATCCAGGCGGTCCATGCGCCCTCCCGGAATTCGTAGAGCGCCGCCATGCATGCCAGGGCCTGGCCAACCGGCTCTACGGGGCCGGGCGGGAGGACAACGAGGTTCCACCCGCGCTCGAGGATGACGGTGAGTTCGGGATAGGGCGTTGGTGTGGGGGTCACGCCCGGGGCGGGTGTGGGCGAGGGTCCGGGCGCCTCGGAACCGAGCGGGTACAGGGCGGAGAGCCCGGCGATGTCATCGGGAGCGAGCTTCCGGAGCGTGCCAACGTAGGCGAAGTACATGACGGCGCCGGCTTCGGCTTCGGTGCATGGGCCGAACGGGACCGGGCAGGAGTGCTCCAGGCCGGCAACGTGGCCCAATTCGTGGAGGATGACGGTCCGCCAATCGAGCGCCGCGCCACCGAGCTGGAGCGCAGCCTCCGGGTTGCTGTTCAGGAGCATGTCGACTTCGTGAGCGGAGTTCTTGGAGGTGAGCCCAAGGACGCAGCCACGTTCACACGGCAGTGACGCCCACGAGACGACGTTCTCGCCATCGGGGCCAAGCTCGAGAATCGACGCTGAGTTGTCGGTGATGCCGGCGTAGGTGAACCGGAAGGACGAAGTGGCGACCGACGACCACGCCTGGAGGCCGGCGATCACCGCAGCCGGGCCGACACCGTCCGGTGCGCCGGTCGGGTTGTAGGCCACCGGCACCGGGATCTCGGGACTCTCCCATTTCCAGGACCACGGAAGCCAGGCCGCGCTGGCGCTCCCGGTGGGGACGACCGCTGCCCGGGGCGCGACGGCAACGAGCGCATCCCGGGCCGCCGCTTCGGCTTCGCCGCGGTTGCCGGCGGAGACCTCGATGCGCGTGAGCACGGTCTCGCCGGGATTTCCCGTGACGACGAGCTCGATCGTGTAGAGCGAGGGCGGGTTTTCCCCAGCGGAGGCGAGGAGCACGCCCGTGACGCCAAGCAGGAGCGAGGCCAGCCCCGCGAGCCATGTACCCCTTCGCCTCACGACGCCATCACCATCGGAAACCTCCCCGAGAGCATCGACGACTCCCGGCTCCTATGCCACCGGAGGGGACGCTCAACGGCCCCCTCCCGCGCGGGGGAGAGGGCTGCGGTTGACCCGCCAGGGGCCTGCGGCTCAGGGCTGGAACGGGACCTGGGCCGTGCCGGTGGCGATGAACCAGTAGGCGGCGCCCTGCTTCAGGGTCAGGAGGTTGTTCAGGAACGCCGGGGCGCCGGGGACGTAGCGGCTCCAGTTCCCGGTAACCGGGTCGTAGCTGTAGACGACCTTCAGGTTCGGGACGCTCCCGACCGCCTGCGCGGCGGGCGAATCGCCCCCGGGCCAGGCGAAGAGGTTCGCGCCCGGCACGAGCGGCAGCGACGGCGAACTTCCCGGTGTCGGCGTGGCGGTGGCCGCTGACGCGGGCGTCGCCGTGGCAGCCGGCGTCGGCGTGCTGGTGGCAGAAG
>CALMIW010000076.1 GCA_937864275.1 uncultured Dehalococcoidia bacterium | reverse complement strand
CCCCCCCCGAGCCGCTCTTTCTGTTCCTGGTCGCTGACGAGGATGAGGCGGACGGGCATGGCCGCCTTGGCGCTGCCGGCCATGCGGGCGGCCTGGACCAGCCGCGCCAGCGTCTCCTCCCGGATCGGCCGGTCGCTGAAGCGGCGCGTGTCGCGCTTGGAGACGATGGTTTCGTAGGTGTCGGTCAATTCGGTACCGCCTCTCGCCACTCGACCTGATAGAGATGGACGGGCGCTTCCGCGGCCGCCACGGCCACCTCGCCGCGGTCGGCGAACTGGAAGCCCTTGCCCGCGACCAACTCGCGAACGACGAGGGAGACCAGGATCTCGCCGCCCCGGGCGATGGATGCGAGCCGCGAAGCGACCGAGACGGCGTTGCCGTAGAGGTCGTCGCCCTCGGCGATGGGTTCGCCGGCGTTGATTCCGACGCGCATCGAGAGGTGTTCGCCGTGGACCGGTTCGGCGGCGGCATTGGCGCGCTGCAGCGCGATGGCGCAGCGGATGGCCTGCTGTGTGGGCTGGAAGGAGGGGAGGGCGCCGTCGCCGAGGGCTTTGACTTCTTCACCGCCGTGTTCGCGAAGGGCTTCCCGAACGAGCTTCTCGTGGGCGCGCAGGACTTCCCGTCCGCGGACATCGCCGAGGCGCTGGATCATCGCCGTGTGCGCTTCGAGGTCGGTGTAGAGGATGGTCCGCATGGTGTTTTCGCCCGGAGTTCCCTGTGCCGCCTTCGCGTCTTCGGCGAGGAAGGCGAGCGCGGTCGAGAGGATCTCCTCGGAACCGCCGATGAATGGGGCGACGGACTCACCCGGGACGAGTTGCAGGCGGGCGTTCGGAATCTGGCCCGCGAGCCCTTTGGCGACATCGACGTGGGAACCGACGAAGGCCGGCCGGTGGAAGATGAGGGCCGGGCAGCGGACGTTGGGGAGGTCTTCGCGCGCATCGAAGGCCTGGTGGTTGGCCAGGTTTTCGAAGAAGCGATCCGGGTCAATGCTCTGCTTGGCGACATCGACGAAGCGATTCGCGGTGTCGCCCTCGGTCCAGCCGACGGCGCGGTGGAGGTAGGTGCGGATGTAGAGGTCGCGGTCGACGCCGGCGAGCTGGTTGACGGCCTGGCGTTGCTGGTTGACCTGCTGTGGGAGCTTTCCAACTACATCGGCGTAGGCAGCGTGAGTGCACCAGAGGATGATCCGGGTAACGCGGGACGGGTGGCGCGCCGCGTAACGGATGGCCATGGGGCCGGAATAGCTGGCAGCGAACATCGCGAAGGTGTCGAGCCCGGCGCGTTCGACGACGGCTTCCAGGTCCAGGAGGTGGGCATCGAGCGAACGGTCGGAGTCGTCGCGGTCCGAAAGGCCGAGCCCGCGCGCATCGAAGCGGACGACCTTGTGATCCTGGGCGAACCGCTCGATGAACTCCCGCAGGCCCGGCATCTGCCATTCGACCTGGAGGTGGCTGAGGGGAAGCACCGGAAGGAAGACGAGGGGAGGCCCTTCGCCGAAGACGCTATAGGCGATGTTCACGCCGTCGCGGGTGACCGCGTACTGGATTACCGGTTCCATGGACGGTCACATGGTACGCGACGGAGCGCCGGTCGCGGAAAGGAATTCGAGCAGCAGACGGGTTACGTCTTCGGGGCGCTCCTGTTGCGTCCAGTGGCCGCAGCCTTCGAGGACTGCGGACACGCGCAGGTCGGGAACGACATCGCGGAGCCTATCGATCGCGGGCGGGTTGCGGGCTGGGTCACGCGAGCCGGTGACGAACATGGCGGGCTGGCTCACCACCGCTCCCGCGAGGGCGGCTGACTGCTCCCAGTTCCCGGCCACGTTCCGGTACCAGTTCAACCCGCCACGGAAACCGGACTTGCGGACGGCTCGGACATAAACCTGGAGGTCGTCCTCAGTCAGCCACGACGGGAGCGCGGCGGGGACCGCGAGCGAATCGAGGAAGCGCTTGCCGCGCTGGATGGGCTTGAAGCGCTCTTCCCTCGGGGCGTCTCCGGAGATAGCCCAGAGGAAGCCCAGCAGGGAGGCCCGCACGTCGGCTTCGAACTCGCCCTCGGCCAGTCCGGGTTGCTGGAAGTAGTCGATGTAGTGGATGAAGTCCGGGCCGGCGGCCGCCCGCATGAGCGCCAGCGGAGGCGCTGACGCCCTGGCGGCGTGGGGCACGCTCAGCGAACCGACCGCACGCACCCGTGAAGGGAAGCGGAGGGCCGTATGCCAGGCGACGGGCGCGCCCCAGTCGTGGCCGATGATGACGGCCGGTCCGCCTCCGAAGGCATCGATGAGGGCGGCGACATCGGCGGCGAGTTCCTCGACGGAGAAGGCTTCGGCGTTTGGGGGCGAACTGCTGTCGCCGTAGCCGCGCTGGTCGGGCGCGGCTACGCGGTAGCCGGCTTCGACGAGCGGCCGGAACTGGTGGCGCCACGAGTAGGCCAGTTCGGGGAAGCCGTGGAGGAGCACGACCAGCGGGCCTTCGCCGGCGTGGTGAACACGGATACGGACGTCCTCGCGTTCAATCCAGGAGGATGCTGCGCCGGGGATCATCCGCCGGCCAGGGCTTCGGGGGTGAAGGTGCTCGCGATGTGGCCGGCATCCCGCAGCTTCGCGATCTCTTCGTCGGAGAGGCCGAGGACCTCACGATAGACGTAGTCGTTGTGCTCCGCGAAGAGACACGGGGGCTCGCGGAGGTCCACGTTCGACTCGGAGAAGCGGTAGGCCGGGCGCAGCCAATCCACCTCGGGGTAGTCTTCGGTGGCCGGCAGCCGCTTCCAGGTGCCGGTCGCGGCGAGGTGAGGGTCCTCGGCCGCGTCCTTCGCGTTGAGCACGGGCCCGGCGGTGACCCCGGCCGCCTGGAGCGCGTGGAAGAGGTCATCGCGATCCTTGTTCGCGGTCCATTCGGCGATACGCTCCTCGATCTCGTCTTCGCGGGCGGCGCGGCCCTCGCGAGTGCCGAGGTCGGCGGCGGTCGCCCACGAGGGACTGCCCATCGCTTCGACGAAGGCTCGCCACTCGGTCTCGGAGCGGCAGCTGAGAGCGATCCAGCGGTTCGGACCGTTCGTAGGGAAGACGCCGTTGGGGACGAAGCCTTCGACGCTGCGGTTGCCGACCGAGCCCTGGGCACGGCCGTTCCAGGCGGCATCGAGGGCGGCCTGGGGGAACATGTGCATCGACGATTCGACCTGGGCCATTTCGATGACCTGGCCCTTGCCGGTGCGGCGGCGATGGCGGAGCGCGGCCATGAGGGCGAAGGCGCCGTGGATGCCGCCCCAGTAGTCGCCGGCGAAGATGCTGGTGTTGTCGCCGGGCGAGGAATCGCGGTAGCCGCGCAGCACCGAGGAGCCGGCGACACTGTCGATGTGGGCGCCGTAGCCGCGGCCTTCCACGTAGGCGCCGGTGCGGCCGAACGCGGGCATGTGAAGGATGATGGCATCGGGCCGGAGGGCGCGAATCGTGTCGTCGGTGAGGCCGATCTTCTCCAGCGTCCCGAGGGCGAGGTTCTCGGCGACGACGTCGCTGATGCGGATGAGCTGCTGGACGATGGCGAGGCCTTCGGGCCGGCGGCTGTCGACGGTGAACGACTTCTTGTTGCGGAGCACCTGGATGAATGCCGGGCTGTTGTTCCATGGCCGTGGGCCGGGGTCGGTGGGGTGGCCGGCGATCCAGGGCGGAAGCATCTGGGCGATCATCCCGTTGATGCGCGGCGAGGCGGCACGGGTCATCGGGTTCCAGATGTAGGGGTTTTCGACTTTGATGCACTCGGCGCCCATGTCGGCCAGGTACATCGTCGCGGTCTGGCCGGCCCAGACCACGGTGAAGTCGCAGATACGGATGCCTTCGAGTGGCAGGCGGTCGCTCATGCGACGACCCTTTCGGCGGTGAGACGCTGGATTTCCGCGGACGCGAGGCCGGCCTCTGCAAGGACGGCGCGGGTGTGTTCGCCCAGACACGGCGCGGCCGAGCGAATGCGCCACGGAGATTCCTCGAGAATGTAGGGCCTCCCGAGCATCGGCAGCTTGCCGAGTTCCGGGTGGTCGACTTCGGACCAGACGCCGCGCTGGCGGAAGTTCTCGTCCTCCCAGATATCGAGGCCGGTGTTGAGGGGCGCCACCATAGCATGGGCTTTGCGGCCCGCTTCCCACACTTCCGCGCGGGTGTGGGAGAGCATCCAGGGATAGACGATGGCGTCGGCCTCTTCCTTGGCGGACGGGTCGGCGGCGATCATGGGGTTCTCCCATTTGGGGTCGCGGAGGGCATCGTCGTCGACCATTTCGACGAATCGGCGCCAGTAGTTACCGGCCGAGGCGGTGAGTTCGATGTAGCCGTCCGCGACCGGGTAGATGCCGCCGGCGATGCCCGCGGAAGCCCCGAGGGGGCGCTCCTGGATCCTGCCGGAGAAGCGATACCCGAGGATGCTGGAGCTCCGCCGGTCGATGTTGCTGATCTGGACGGTGAAGAGCGGCACTTCGAATTCCTCGGCGGTGCCTTCGTTTTCGTAGGCGTGGATAGCACCCATCGCGGCTACGGCGGCCATCGCTCCCCCCTGGAGGAGGGCGGCGGTTCCGCCGAGCTTGAGGGGTTCGCGGTCGGCGAGGCCGTGCGAGTACATTTCCGCGCCCATGGCGTAGAGGACGGTGTCGGAGAGGCGGTAGTCGCGGTACGGCCCGGAGTGCCCGAAGTTCGTGATGGAGAGGACGGGCACGCCGGCGGCGCTGAGGGACTGGTAATCGAGTCCGAGGCGTTCTTCCTGCGCCGGAGAACTGGCCGTGACGATCAGGTCGGCCATGCCGGCCAGCCGGCGCACGAGGTCTTGGGCGGCCGGCGACTTGAGGTCGATGACGACCGATTCCTTGTTTGTGTTCAGGTACTGATAGGTGGCGGCGCGTTCGGTGCCGGGTATGTCGTCCTTGAACGGCGGAAGCGAGCGTGAGACATCGCCGCCGGGGCGCTCGACCTTGATGACGCGCGCGCCCATGTCGGCGAGGAGCTTCGTGCAGTACGGGCCGGCGATGTGGCTCGTGAAGTCGAGCACCGTCAGTCCTTCGAGTGCGTCCATCGGTACTCCGCGAGGGGGGTTGGCTGGAATCTACCGGAGGGTGCCGCTGCTGTCAGGCCGAGGCCGTCCGCGCCGTGCGCTCGGCACGGGCCATGGTGAGGACGATGGAAACCACCGGGACGGAGACGGCACAGACTGCCAGGCCAGCGATCGCCAGGGAGGAGCGCGGTCCGAGCCACTCGATGAGGGGCCCGGCGACGGCGTATCCGGCAAGCTGGGCGAGCGAAGCGACCATCCCGACGAGGGCCATGACCCGGCCGCGGAAGGCGTCCTCGGCCTCCCGCTGAAGGTAGCTCGAGAAGGCGACCTGGAGCGCCACGACGCTGGCGCCCTGGAGGAGCAGCGCCCCGGCCGCGAGTTCGAAGTTGCGCGCGCTGCCGAGCAGCAGGGTGGTGGCACCGGTCCCGATGAGCGCGAACGCTCCGGTCACCAGGAGCCTCCGGCCGGGCCCGATGATGACGAGGAGGACGGCGAGGGCCATCGCCCCGGCGCCTTCGATCGCGAGGAGGGCTCCGTAGCGGCTTTCGGGCAGCTGGAGCGAGCGCGACACGAGGGGGAGGGTCCCGGTGTTCACGAGCGTGCCAACCAACATAACGACGCCAATGGCAGTAGTGATGGTGCGAATCCGGCCGTGGCTACGGACGTATTGCAACCCCGCCCAGGCATCGGGCAGGGGGTTTCGGCGCCCGCCGCCGGCAACCTGGCCCGGCAAGCGGACGATCATCAGGAAGAGGCCGGCGGAAACCAGGAAGCTGGCGGCGTCGGCCCCGAGGTCGGCGTCGAGGCCGCCGCGGGCGATCATGAACGCGGCGAGGGCCGGGCCAACGATGCTGGCGAGGCTGGTCGCGAGTCGCAACGCGCTGTTGGCGCGGCCCAGTTGTTCCCGGGAGGCGAGGGCAGGAAGCAACGCCTGGGCTGCGGGCCGGTAGAAGGCACCGAGAGAAGCGACGGCCGCGACAGCAACGAAGGCGGTCGTCGCGGTCGAGGCGGTCGCAGCGAGGCCGAATGCCGCGAAGCATGCGAGTGCCGCGGGGGGGGCGGCGCCGCCGGGGGTGCGGCGGCGGGGGGACCAAACGGCGAAAGGGCCCCCCGGGGGGGCCAGGAGGGGCGTCGGGAAGGCGGGGAGGCCGAGGAGCAGGCTGACCGACGTCGCCGACTCCGTCGCGCGGAAGACGGCGATGGAGGCCGCCGTGAGCAGAACCATATCGCCGGTTACGGAGATGGCCTGGGCGAGGATGAGGAGGCCGAGCCCCTGCCGATTACTGCCCGAGTCGCCCACGGCGAGCCTCCGCTCCAGCGTTCATCGGCGGACTGTACACCGGAGATCGGCGGGCGCAAGGGTGGCTGTTTCAGGCGGTGACGGGTGTCTTGCGCTCGTACTTCTTGGCTGGAGTGAGGACGATCGGCAGGAGTTCGGGAGCGTTGAAGCTGGCGATCTGGCGCTCTTCGGGAGAAGGCCCGTACTGGGTTGTGCGCTGGCGCGGATTTCGCGCCATGAAGCGGATGGTGCGCTCCATCTCCTCCGGAGGGAGTTCTTGGCCGAAGGCGGCCCCGGCGGCGCGCGAGATGCTCTCGTTCATGAGCGTCCCGCCCATGTCGTTCACCCCGGCGGCGAGGCATGCCTTCACGCCTTCGACGCCCATCTTCACCCAGGAGACCTGGATGTTGGTGATGTGGGGATGAAGGGCGAGACGCGCGACGGCGTGCATGAGTACGGCTTCGCGGAAGGTCGGGCCCTGCCGTGCCTTGCCCTTCAGGTAGAGGGGCGCCTCCATGTGGACGAAGGGGAGCGGCACGAACTCGGTGATACCGCCGGTGCGTTTCTGGAGGTCGCGCAGGCGGATGAGGTGGCGCGCCCAGTTCACGGGGCCGTCGATGTGCCCGTACATGATTGTCGACGTTGTCCGGAAGCCGGCGTTGTGGGCGGCCTCAACGACATCGAGCCACTCCTGAGTGGAGAGCTTGTCCGGGCAGAGCGTGGCACGGACTTCGTCGTCGAGGACTTCCGCGGCCGTCCCTGGAAGCGTGCCGAGGCCCGCCGCTTTCAGCTTGAGGAGGAATTCCGGCACGGAGATGCCGAGCGTCTCGGCGCCCTGGGCGACTTCGAGCGGGCTGAAGGCGTGGATATGCATGTCCGGAAGGGCGGTCTTCACGGCGTGGAGGATGTTCAGGTAGGTCTGGCCCGTGTACTCGGGGTGGATGCCGCCCTGCATGCAGACCTCGGTGGCGCCGCGGTCCCAGGCTTCCTGCGAGCGGCGGACGATCTCGTCGAGGCCGAGGTCGTAGGGGGTGCCGCGCAGGCTTTCGCTCATCTTGCCCTTCGCGAAGGCGCAGAACTGGCAGCGGAAGTAGCAGATGTTGGTGTAGTTGATGTTCCGGTTGACGACGTAGGAGACGGTGTCGCCGTTCACCTGCTTGCGGAGCCGGTCGGCGGCCGCGCAGACGAGGTGGTAGTCATCGCCGCGGGCCTGGAAGAGGCGGGCGATGTCGCGTTCGGCGAGCTCTTCGCCGGCCTCCGCGCGAGCGAGGATTTCGGCGACGTCGGTCGTGGCGGTGTTTTTCGTCCCTTCCGGGTCCCGCTTGCGCGGGGCGGCCCCGGGCGGCGGGGGCGTCCCCGCCTCCCCCGGCGAACCCCCGTCCGCGCCGGGGGACCCGGCGCCCCCCGTCGCGCCGGCGGCCGCGGGGGG